>CALIWM010000298.1:0-6432 GCA_938046645.1 uncultured Gemella sp.
TTTACTTTTAAATTACAAGAACCAAACAATTAAATGTTTAATAGGAAAATAAAGGAGCTATTTAATAAATTGAATTTTGATTTTAGAAATGCGCTCCTTTATTTTTTATTATTATGTTATAATAATATTGAGAATGTATATAAATAGTTAAGATGAATTTTAATAAGGGAGGTGGAATTGATGTCTACAATAAAAAATTTAATTTTTGATTTAGATAATACTTTATATGATTTTAGTACTATTTGGAAAAAATCTAACAAACTAGTATATGAATATTTAGAATATGACAAAGTAGCAAGTTATGAAGAGTTTTTCAAACATTATAAAGCTATCAACAATATGCTAGTTGATGAGGTTTTAAAGGGGAATATGAAGATAAAAGAAATCAGAAATGAAAGATTAAAGCTAACCTTAGAAAAATTTGGAATTATTCTTACTGAAGAAGATTGTAATATTTATTATGAGAAGCAGTTTGATTTTATAATAGAATCAATAAAACCTAATGAAGAAGTAAATTTATGGCTAAGTCGTTTAAGTAAAAAATATAAAATGATATTATTAACTAATGGAAAATCTTGTGAACAGAGGAAGAAGTTAGCTAAGTTAGGGTTAGAAAATTTGTTTAAACTGTATATTTCGGGTGAAACCCATATTAGTAAACCCAAAGTAGAAGCATTTATTAATGTTTTAGAGAAAGAAAATATAGTGGCTAGTGAAACTATGATGATTGGTGATTCGCTACATCATGATATAAATCCTGCAAATAAACTAGGAATGAAAACTTGTTTAGTAGAAAGAAAATGGCATTTTGATGATGAGTTAGTAAATTATACTGGCTATAAAGTTAAAAATATTATACAGTTTTTTACAGAGCTAGAAGCTAATAAACTATAAAAAATATTATTATTTTTCTGAATATAACAAAAGTATAAAAAAAATAAGGTGTTAAATAAAGGCTATAATTACTAGTGAATTATAGCCTTTATTATATTTTTATGTAAATTGAAATACATGATAAAAAGTAAAATAATTATTCAGTATCTTGGGAAGTGCTGTTGATTGAATTTATTGAATTTGTTATACTATTTGTGAAAACTATTACAAAGGAGATAAATTTATGAAAAAGAATAAACTATTAGTTGTCAGTATGGCTGCTGTATTATCTTTATCATTAGCAGGGTGTTCTTCAGCTTCAAATAATACTTCGACTAGCAATAATGGAACTGTTGCTGTAAAAGAGTTGAAAGGTGAAGAATTAAATAAAATTGAAAAGGATGACAAAGAAAAAGAAAAATACCTTGTTATTGATGTAAGGGATGTTAATGAATATAAAGAAGGACATGTGAAACATGCTATTAATATTCCATTAGCTGATATAGAAAAACATGCAGAGCATTTAAGTGCATGGAAAGATAAAGAAGTAGTAACAATATGTAATACAGGTAAGAAAAGTAAAGAAGCTGCTGATAAACTTGTAAAAGCAGGATTCAAAAAAGTTTCTAATGCTCAAGGTGTTAAGGACTATAAAGACTATGAAATAGTTAAATTCACTACTTTACTTGCTAATGAATTCCAAGCAGCAATTGATAAAAAAGAGGGGACATTTATCGATGTTCGTGAAGCAAAAGACTATGAAAAAGGGCACGTAGCTGGAGCTAAAAATATTGATGTTAAAAACATTGATAAAGACCTAGCAGCATTATTACCAGCCGATAAAAATGCACCAGTTTACACATACTGCTATAGCGGTAACCGTTCTTCGAAAGCAGCTCAAAAAGCTGTAGAACTAGGATACACAAATGTATACAATGCTTTTGATGGTGCTAAAGAACACGAATACAAATTTTAAGAGAATATTATAAAAAATGAGTAAAATATAATATATTTTATTAGAAAAAAAACGCTTTTTAAGTTATACTAATAAAGGACAGGGTTCTACGTATATGTATAAGAAATTTAGAGTATCACCTTGTCTTTTATTAAATAAGGAGAGGAAGAAAAATAAATGAAATATAATAAATTTTTAGCTATAAGCATGTCTGCGGTCTTATCATTAACTTTAGTAGGATGTTCAACTACTTCATCTGCAAAAGAATTAAAAGGTGAGGAGTTAAACAAAATTCAAAAAGACGATAAGGAAAAAGAAAACTATCTAGTAATAGATATTAGGGATGAAGCGTCTTATAAAGAAGGTCACCTTAAACACGCAATTAACATTCCATTATCAAAATTAGATAAGAGTATTGAAGAAATCCGTAAATGGAGAGAGAAAAAAGTTGTCGTTTATAGTGATAAATCTGATAAAACTAAAGATGCTATAGATAAACTTACAAAACAAGGATTTAAAGATGTATCTGGAGCTCAAAATATAAAAGATTTTAGCTACGATCTTGTAAAATATACATCACTAAGTGGAGGTAAATTCCAGGATGCATTATTAGATACTGCAGCAAATAATGTATTTTTAGATGTAAGAGATAAAGCTGAGTTTGAAAAAGGACATGGTGCAGGGGCTAAAAATATCGATGTAAACAAATTAGATAGTTTACAGTCGGTTTTACCTGAGAATAAAGAGGTTCCTATATATGTTTATAGTAATACTGGAAACAGTTCATCTGTGGTAGCTCAAAAACTAATTGACTTAGGATATAAAAATGTCTTTAATGCAATTGACGGAACTAAAGAATTTAGTTATAAATTTGAAATTGCTGACTGTTGTAAAGATCCAAGTGATGCAGTAAAAGGTTCAGAAAAACATGAAGGACATTGTGAAAACTGTGGAAATCATGAAGGACATGAAGGGCACAGTCATTCTTCAGAAAACAAAGAAGACCATGCTGGACATACTCATTCTGCAGAAAAGAAAGATGATCATGCTGGACATAAACACTAATATATAAAGTAAAAAGGTGACTCAAAATAGTAATTTCAATTAGAGATATTGTTATTGAGTCTCCCTTTTTTATATGTACTATCGATCGTAAATTTAGAATAATTTTAGAGGTTAAATTAAAGGAAAATTTCAGAAATGAAAAATAGAATAATATTTTTTACAAGAGTACCGAAGGTAGGTACAACAAAAACAAGGTTGTATGATTTTGTATCTCCGGATACTGCTGTGGAAATACAAAAGAAATTAATGAAGAAAAACTATAATGTTTTAAAAGAAAGTGGAGAAGAGATAGCAGTCTATCATGATGGTCAAAGTATTGATGATAAAGTGATGGAGAATATTTTAGAATATAGAGAATTTTCTTATCAAGTAGGTGAAACACTTGGTGATAAAATGTATAACTCAATTGAAGAAGAGCTAAAATTTAGTGATAAGGTGATTTTATTAGGTTCAGATATCTATAATCTTCAAGAAAATATGATTCATACTGCTTTTCAAAAATTAGATGAGTATGATATTGTTATAAATCCAAGTATAGACGGAGGATATTTCTTAATTGGTATGAAAAAAGCTATTAAAGAAGTTTTCGATCTTCCAAGTTATGGGGATAACACTGTTCTAGAGAATTTGCTTACTGTATGTAATGAACAAAAGCTAAGTTATTATTTAGGAGAAGCTGGCTTAGATATTGATACTAAAGAAGATCTTTTATTAGCAGAAACAGGTTTTAGTAATATTAAGTTATTAGGTGCAGGAGAGTATAATATTAACTTTACCTTTGATGAAGGAGATTTGAAAAAGGTTCTCAGAATAAATATGAAGAGCCAGATGAATCTTGAAAATCAAATAGAATATGAATACGAAACGTTACAATTGTTGAAAGATAGCGGAGTTACGCCAAAACCTTATGATTTAGTAATAAAAACAGATTTATTGCCGTATGAATACTTAACAATGGAATTCTTAAAAGGAAGACCACTTAATTACAAAACAGATATGTATATTGCAGCTTATTTATTGAGTAAGGTTCATAATACACCATATGGGGACAATAATTTAATCAATGCAACCAATCCATTCCAACTTATATTTGATGAATGTAAACAGATGGCAGGTGAGTATTTAGCCTGGGATAAAGCTGATGAGAAAGTTAGTTCGTATATTAATAGATTTTTAGAGAAGTGCCTGACACTTATACCTGAGAAGTATAATATAGCTAATCCATGTATTATAAATACAGAATTAAATTCAGGAAATTTCTTAATTGGAAAAGAAAAAGAAGACAGCTATGTTATTGATTGGGAGAAGGCATTAATAGGAGAATGTGAACAAGATTTAGCACATTTTCTAGCACCGACGACAACATTTTGGAAAACTGATATTATCTTATCAGAAAGGGAAATTAATGATTTTTTAGAGAAATATAGTAATTACCGAGCTTTCAACAGAGAGAGATTCGAGAGGTATTTAATATTTAATTGTCTAAGAGGAGTTACTTGGTGTAGTATGGCATTTAGACAGTATAGTGAAAATGACAAAATGCTGATGGATGACACTACATTTAAAAAAATAGCTTCATATATTAATTTAGAATTTTTAGAAAAAGTATCAGTTTACTTTAAATAGGAGGAGAGTAATGACTGAGTTTATTCAAAGTTTTGGTGTCCTAGCACCGATAATTTATGTATTAATGTTTATGTTCTTACCAGTATTTTTCTTTCCGGTTCCGATACTAGCTGTTGCTGGAGGAGTGGCATTTGGTTTTGTAGAGGGGAGTCTACTAACTTTCGTTGGAGCTTCATTAAATTGTTATATTATGTTTGTAATATCACGTCGTTTCGGTCGTGAATGGGTGAAAAACTACCTTAAGAAAAAAATGACACTGAAGCAACACGATAGGATTTTTAATGTTAGTGATGAAAAGTTGATGATGAGTCTAGTAATTTTGAGACTTATTCCATTAGTACCATATAATATGATAAACTATGGATATGGTTTAACTAATATCAGTTTATCAAAATATATGATAGCGAGTGTGCTTGGTATTATCCCTGGAACAGTAGTATTCTTAAACTTCGGAGCTACTAGTACAAATGTCTTTAGTAAAGAATTTTTAATCGCATCATTATTAGTAATATTATTAACTGTTGGTTCTATCTACTTATCAAAACTAGTTGAGAAAAGGGAACAACAAAAGAAATCAGAAAATAACAAAGAAAACTCTCAAGAGCTTTAATATCTTGAGAGTTATTTTTTTATACATGAATTATTTCAACTTCTCCAAATGTTACCGAACCATTTAGGATAATTTTAACATCTTTACCGATGCTATGAGTATGTTTTTGAACTTTTCCAAGGAAGTTATTTGTATTATTCTCGATTGCCCATTCTTTTGGAACATACACTTTTAGATTACCAAAAGAAATTGAAACATTAAGGTCAAAGTTCTTAATAGGATAAGTATCTAATTTCTCAAAGTAGATAGTAGTAGTTCCGAATGTTGTAGAAGCAGAGAATGAATCAGATTTAGTTATGTCTACATACTGAACATTTTCTCCGAATGTTACATCAGAAAAATCATTACCATTTTTTATTTTTTGATGTTTTTTTACTTTGTAAAAACTTTTGAATTCTCTATATTTATATTTTCTAGGGACAAACATAGAGATACCTAGACTAAGGAAAACAGCAACAAAGAATATTTTCCAACCTGATATATCAGCAAAGTGATAATTTTTATTGTACACATAAAATAATAATGCTAGAGGAAAGATAGTTCCAAATGAATCAAAATCCATTAAACCACGAATAGCGAAAAATCCTAGTACAACAGTACATATAGCTAAGAAGATTGATCCGTTTGGAAAAATACTAAATCCATCAAGTAAAGTAGTTACCGCAAGGATTATAAAAAATAATCCAATAAAACTTCTTCTCATTTATTTTTACCTCATTTCTTTTAATTTATCTTTTAATATTTTGTAGTAATGTCTTGAAATATGGACCTGCTTCTTTGAATTAGAAAAAGAAGCGGTACTTGAACCAGAAAAAGATTTTTCTAGCGAATATATTGCTTTTGTATTTATAATTGAACTCTTAGAAATTCGACAATAGTAAAAAGGAATAAGTTGCTCTAATTCGTATAATTTGAATTTAACTTCGAAAAATTCATCTATAGTGTGAGCATAGACTTTATTATCATCGGTTTCAAAAAATAAAATAGATTCTAGGGGAATGAAATATTCAGAATCACCTTTATAGAAAACTATTTTTTGCGAATTTACTATAGCTTTTTCAACTAATTCTTTAATTAAGATGATATCACTATTTAAGTCTGGGGTCTTAATAACGAGTTCAATTTCTTTAAGATTTGAGTCTAGTTCGATATTAATTTTCATATTGTCTCCTTTCTAAATGTTTATAGTTATATTATATATTATTTCAGTTTAAAAATTAATAGCTTTTAGGTAAGTGGTAAAAAACCAGTTGTAAGTGGTATAACTATGGCATATGAGAACACTTGTGATTTCATAAATAGA
>CALIWM010000299.1:0-2413 GCA_938046645.1 uncultured Gemella sp.
GGTTACTAACGGATGGGTAGACAATGATCGCTACTATGTAGGAAGTAATGGAGCTTGGGATAAAGATAAGAAAAAAGAAGATTCAGTTCCAACAGGTAAACACACTGATTGGGTTAAGAGTGGAAGTACTTGGTACTACTTCAATGAACAAGGACAGATGGTTAAAAATGCGTGGGCAGGAAACTATTGGTTAGAATCTGATGGAAAAATGGCTACAAATAAATGGGTTGACAACAATCATTACTATGTAGGAAGTAATGGAGCTTGGGTTCAAAATCCAGCTAACAACACTAACCTAAATAAAGTTCTTGATATTGCTCGTAAATACATGGGTGTTGAAACAGGAACAAGAGAACACAAGAAAATCGTTGATGCTTATAACTCTGTAGATCCAAAACCAGTAGGATATACTGCGACGTATGATGATGACTGGTGTGATATTTTCGTTACAACAGTATTCCAACAAGCAGGACTAAGTGACCTTATTGGTAGAGAATGTGGTGTTCAACGTCACATCGGTATCATGGAGAAAAAAGGTATCTGGAAAGGAAAAACTCAACCTAAAGTAGGAGACATCGTTACATTTGACTGGGACGGTGGAGGTTGGGCAGACCACATCGGTATCGTTGAATCGGTAAATAACGGGGTAATCACTACTATCGAAGGTAACTCTGCGTTATATGCAGGAAGTACTGCTAAAACAAAAGTAAATAGAAAAACTTATAACTGGAATTCTAGCTATATTAAAGGTTATGCAAGACCGGCGTATTAAGATATAGTAAATTTACTCTGAATATCCAAATAAAAATTGTAAAGAGCTAACATTTAAAATAGCTTAGATAGATTTTAGAATATATTAAATTTATGAGAGGCGACTCGAAAAAATTAGTTTTCATGAAATTATAATTTTTGAGTTCCTCTCATTTGTTTTTATTCATTAAAAATAGTATAATTTAAAGTAAAATTATTAGAAAAAATGGAGGTGACAGGTTTATGAAAAAGAGTATAGGGATTCTTTTAGTAGGTAGCTTATTACTAACTGGAACAGGACATGTTAAGGCAGACTGGATAAAAGATCAGCAAGGTAAATGGGAATATTTTCCTAATGAAGACAGCATAAGTCATTTTTATGATGAAAAATCAAAAGATTTCGTAAAACCTGTAAAACTTCCGCAATATTATCAAGCAGATGCGAGATGGAGCTCTAAGAGATATGGTATCTCTAATATGAAGATTACAGGGTGTGTGCCTACATCGCTATCGATGATTATTTCAGGTCTAAAGGAGAATGTTACACCTGTTCAGGTAGCTGATTATATTTATGATACATCTATGGAGATGAATACGCTGTTCACAGGAACTTCTAGTCTTGGAGCTGTCGCAGCTATTGAACACTGGGGTTGTAACTATCGTGTTATTAATTCTAAAGATGATCTAAAAGTCGCACTGCAAAATGGGAATATTGTCTATGGTGCTGTAGGTCATGGAATTTTTGTAAAAGGTTATAGCACGCATGCGATAGTTCTAAGTGGCTATCAAAATGGTAAAACTCTTGCGATAGACCCAGATAATCCAGAAAGAACGAATAAATGGTACAATGTTGATGATATTTGGGATCAACGTAGTATGGAACTAGAGGACAATTCTGCGGGTGGTCCATTTATGGTAGTATATAAATAAAAGCGAGATTGTGAAGAAATTCACAGCCTTGCTTTTTATTTTTATTGGTTTATGATTATAAAATAAATTCGGAGTTGGAAAAATCCAACTCCGAGTATTTTTATAATATTTATTAATAGGTCTTAGTCAGCGAATCCATTTGGATGTTTACTTTGCCATCTCCATGAGTCTTCACACATACGTTTTACATCGTACTGTGCTTCCCAACCAAGTTCTTCTTTAGCTTTTGAAGCGTCTGCGTAACATGCAGCGATATCTCCTGCACGACGTGGTGCGATAACGTAAGGTAGGTCACGACCAACAGCAGCAGAAGCACTCTTAATAATATCTAATACAGAGTATCCTACTCCTGTTCCTAGATTGTATTTAGTTAGTCCGCTACCTTTTTCTAATTTTTTAAGGGCAGCAACGTGACCACGAGCTAAGTCTACTACGTGGATGTAGTCACGAACTCCAGTACCATCATGTGTATCGAAATCATCACCGAAGACATTAACTTTCTCTAATTTACCAACAGCTACTTGCATTACGTAAGGAAGTAGGTTGTTTGGAATTCCTGTTGGGTCTTCTCCGATATCTCCGCATTCGTGTGCTCCGATTGGATTGAAGTAACGTAGTAATACAACATTCCATTCATTATCAGCTGCATAAACATCTCCTAAAATTTCTTCTAAGATTAGTTTAGTACGTCCATATGGGTTAGTTACAGATAATGGGAAATCTTCTTTAATTG
>CALIWM010000300.1:0-21987 GCA_938046645.1 uncultured Gemella sp.
AAGAGTTTAAAGTTGTTGTTTGTTTCATTTGTAGTTCCTCCTTCTCGTTTTGTTGTATTTATTATACACATTATTTTTTTAGAATACAAGTCTTTTTTTGAAAATTTTTAAATTTTTCTGACAATTCACAAAGAAATCGCATATTAAAGGAGTTTTTATTTAATCCTTACAATAAAATATATTAGAAAATAAATGGAGGTGTTCGAGGTGATAGTTCTTTCTACCTAAACTATTGTAAAAGTGATATAATAGAAAAGTGAAAAAATTAGGTATGGAGGTGCAATTTGAAATTATCGGTATTAGCCAGCAGTAGTAGTGGAAATAGTATCTATATAGAGCATAATAATTTTAGATGTTTGGTAGATGCTGGACTGACTGGGAAAAAAGTAGTAGAAAACTTAGCGCAAATTGAGCGAGATATTAAAGATATAAATGCGATTTTTGTAACACATGAACATATTGACCATATTAAAGGAGTAGGTGTACTAGCAAGAAAATACAATATTCCTGTATATGCCAATGCCCTTACTTGGCAGAATATGACGAAATGTGGTGAAATTAACTCGGATCTTAAGTTTCATTTTGAAAAAGAAGAAAGTAAAATTTTCGATGATGTAGTTGTTAATAGTTTTGGTGTTAGTCATGATGCGATTAATCCACAGTTTTATACTTTTGAATGTGATGGGAAAAGAGTTAGTATTCTTACAGATACGGGCTATGTGTCTGATAAGATGATTGATTATGTAAAGGACTCTCACACGATTGTTTATGAAAGTAATCATGAAGAGAATGTTCTTCTTAGTGGACCTTACCCGTGGACGACTAAGCAACGTATACTATCAGATATGGGGCACTTATCTAACACAGACTCCGCAAATTATTTGACGAAAATAGTAGGAGATAACACGAGAAATGTATTTTTAGCCCACCTAAGTGAGCAAAACAATACGAAAGAACTTGCGCGTATGTCAGCGGATATGACCCTTAAACATAAGGACATAGATTGTGTTTTAGAAGCTGATAAAACTATCGATTGTAATAATAAAATAGTTATAATGGATACTGATCCAGTAATTCCGACTAAGATAATAGAAATATAAAAAAAAAAAACTGAGGATAACTTGTAAAAATTTGTCTATGCGATAGATTGTATAAGTTGTTCTTAGTTTTTTTCTTCTATAAGAATAATAAAAAAATAAAACGATTTTCACAAGTGAAAACGAAAACCTTTTCTGTAAATATTCAGAAAATTCTAGATTTTTCTCTCTAAATTTTTTCTTTTTTATTGCTTTTTTTCTAAAAATTTTATAATATAGTATTATGTAGTTTTTTACAAAGTTGTAATTAAAAAATAAAGTATGACTATAAAAAACAAGATAAAAATGAAAATAAATGAAATAAAGTTTAAAATTGTATTAATTTATTGAGTAATGTTATTGGAAGGAGATAGGCGAATGGAAAAACTATTAGAGATTAAAAATCTAGAGACAGCTTTTAGAATAAAAGATGATTACTTTAACGCTGTTGATAAAGTTAGTTTGGACCTATATAGAAATGAAGTATTAGCTATCGTTGGAGAGAGTGGTTGTGGTAAGTCTACATTAGCGACAACTATTATGCGTCTTCATAATGAAAATCTAACGAAGTCTACTGGAGAAATTATTTTTAACGGGAAAAATATACTAGATTTAACAGAAGATGAAATGAATAAAATTAGAACAAAAGATATTGGGATGATCTTCCAAGATCCGCTTTCTTCATTAAACCCGCTACACAGAATTGGGAAACAAATCGAAGAGGCACTAATTTATCATACAGAACTAAGTGCAGAAGAAAGACAAAAACGTGTTATTGAGTTATTAACACAAGTTGGTATTCCAAATCCTGAGCGTTGTGCAAAACAATATCCACACGAATTATCTGGTGGTATGCGTCAACGTGTAATGATAGCTATGGCGATGAGTTGTAAACCAAGTGTTCTTATCGCAGATGAACCAACTACAGCTCTAGATGTAACGATCCAAGCGCAAATCTTAGACCTTATTAAAGGACTTCAAGCGGAGATGCATGCTGGAATTATCCTAATTACGCACGACCTTGGGGTAGTTGCTGAGATGGCTGACAGAGTGGCTGTATTATATGCCGGGGAAGTAGTAGAAATTGGAACTGCAGAGCAAATCTTTAAAAATCCTCAACACCCTTATACTCGTAGTTTATTACGTAGTATTCCTCAACTTGATGATGAAGATGTCAGTGATGATCTTTATGTTATTCAAGGGATGGTTCCATCTTTAAAAACTTTAGATAGACAAGGATGTCGTTTTGCTGATCGTATTCCTTGGGTTAAAGATGAACATCACGAACATAATCCGACTCTACATGAAGTAGAAGAAGGACACCATGTACGTTGTACATGTTACAGAAACTTTGAATTTGAAGGGGAGGAAAACAATGCTTAAAGTTGAAAATCTAAAAGTGCATTATCCTATTCGTGGTGGATTTTTCAATACAATTAAAGACCACGTTTACGCGGTAGATGGTGTTGATATTGAGATAGAAGCTGGGAAAACGTATGGGCTAATTGGAGAAAGTGGTAGTGGAAAAACTACTGTTGGTAAAGTTGTTCTAGGTTTAGAAAAAGCAACTGATGGACAAATTATCTATAAAGAAGAAGATGTTACTAAAAAAGCAGCTCGTAAGAAGATTAAATATAATCGCGATGTTCAAATGATTTTCCAAGACGCAATGTCTAGTTTAAATCCTAAGAAACGTATTATAGATATTATCGCAGAACCAATTAATAACTTTGATAACTTATCTGAAGAAGATACAAAAAAACGCGTACTAGAGCTTTTAAATATCGTTGGTATGGGTGAAGAAGCTATGTACAAATATCCATTTGAATTCTCAGGTGGACAACGTCAACGTATCGGGGTTGCGCGTGCGATTGCATGTAATCCTCGCTTAATCGTAGCTGACGAACCAGTATCAGCTCTTGACCTTTCGGTTCAAGCACAGGTTCTAAACTTCATGAAGAAAATTCAAAAAGACTTTAATATAAGTTATCTATTCATTTCTCATGACCTTGGGGTTGTTAAACATATGTGTGACTATATTTATATCATGTACCGTGGTCGTATCGTAGAACGTGGAACACGTGAAGATATATACAATAATCCACAACACATTTATACAAAACGTCTTATTGCGGCTATTCCAAGTACTAACTTAGATAAAGCTAAAGAAGTAAAAGAAATAAGACAAGCTGTAGAAGAAGAATATCAAAAACATTATAATGATTATTTTGATAAAGATGGAAGAGTATATCCACTTAAGAAATTAACAGAAACACACTATGTAGCAATGAAAGGAGGAGAAGTGTAATGTGGAAAGTAGTTTTAAAACGATTTTTAGTAATGATACCACAGTTATTCATCCTTAGTGTACTAGTGTTTGGTCTAGCTAAACTTATGCCTGGGGACCCATTCAGTGGTTTGGCAGAAAATCCAAAAATCTCTCAAGAGCAAATTGAAGCGATTCGTCAAGCAAGTGGATTCTATGAGCCTTGGTACCAACAATATCTGACTTGGCTGAAAAACTTTATGCATGGAGATTTCGGACTAAGTTATACTACTGGTAAGTCAGTAGGAACACTTCTTGGAGAAAGAATTTTCAATACATTCAACCTGTCATTATTTACAGCGGTAATCATGTATGCGATCGCTATTCCTATGGGGATGTATGCAGGACGTTATAACGGTTCTAAATTCGATAAATTCGTAAACTTTTATAACTTCTTCTTCCTAGCGATTCCATCATTCGTATTATACTTATTCATGATCGCATTATTCGGTTTTGGTTTAGGATGGTTCCCAACAAGTGGATCTGTAGATGTTAACCTTGACCCAGGAACATTCACGTACTATATTAACAAACTACAACACTTAGTGTTACCGGGTATCTGTTTAGCGTTATTATCAACAGTATCAACTGTTCAATATTTACGTAATGAAGTTATCGATGCGAAACAAAGTGACTATGTAAAAACAGCTCGTTCTAAAGGTGTACCAGTTAAAAAAGTTTACTCAGGACACATCTTCAGAAACTCTATTTTACCAATCGCAGCATTCTTCGGATTCTCTATTACTGGATTATTCAGTGGTGGTATCTTCGTAGAAACAATCTTCGGTTACCCAGGAATGGGACAACTGTTCTACCAAAGTATTCAAGATAGAGACTATAGTGTTGTTACAACATTAATGTTATTCTCAGGATTCTTAACATTGCTTGGTAGTACTTTAAGTGATATTATCATGGCAATTGTTGACCCACGTATTAAATTAGACTAGGAGGAAGTTGAACAATGACAAAAGCAAAAGAAGAAAAAGTTATAACTAAAACTCCTTCTGGGTTTTCAGTTGTAGCTCGTGAATTTAAAAAAGATAAAGGTGCACTTGCAGCTTTAATTACATTAAGTGCTATCTTAATTTTCGTAGTACTTTTCAATATTTACATTCGTGTAAGTGGCGTATATAGTACTTACTTCGATGTAGATTTATTAAATATTTTCTTAAAACCTGGTGAGGATGGATTCTTATTAGGTACAGACGTAGGTGGTCACTCAGTATTTGGATGGCTAATGATGGGGATGCTTAACTCTATTCTTATCGCAGTAGCAGTAACAGCGATTACTATTGGTTTTGGTACTGCAGTAGGGTTAGTTATTGCTTACTATGGTGGACGTGTTGATAATATTGTGATGCGTTTTGTAGACTTTATGGTAATCATCCCAACACTGATGGTAATCATCGTATTCGTAAGTATCAAACGTGATTACGGTCTAGTACTGTTCATCTTGATCTTATCAGCATTCGCATGGATGGGATCAACTCGTTTAGTACGTAGTAAAGCTTTATCAGAATCACGTCGTGATTATGTACTTGCTTCAAAAACTATGGGAACACCTGATTGGAAAATCATGTTACAAGGAATCTTACCTAACATTAGTTCTATCATCATTGTAGAAGCTACGTTATCATTAGCTGCTAATATGGGTATCGAGGTAGGTTTAACATACCTTGGATTCGGTCTTCCAGCAGGAACACCAAGTATCGGTACTATGTTATCTTATGCAAAAGATGCAGACGTACTTATTAACAAAATGTACATTTGGCTACCAGCAGCCCTTGCAATCTTAATTATCGTACTATGTATCAACTCTATCGGTGGAGCATTAAGACGTAGTTTAGATGCTAGACAAAGATTATAATTTTAAAGGTCATGTAGAGATTTTCTACATGGCTTTTATTATTTGTAAATTATGAATTGAAAATAATATTCAATTTTACTGTTATAGAAGTATAATTTAAAAGATCTAAGATAAATAAGTTTAAAACAGAAAAATCTTAATTATCAGCGTAAAATCAACATAGTTTTTATGTTTTATCACAGAAATTTAAAGCGTTGGATTTAGATTGCTAATAAATATAAAATCTTATTTCAGTGAAAATTAAAAAAACAGTGTAAAATTTTCTGACAATTACTTGACGGGTGTAATTTTTTCTGATATAATTGCTAAAAAATAAATATTTAAGAAAGGCTGTATACAATACAGCATGGAGGATAAGATAATGGAAAAGAAAAAAATGTTAAAGGTAGTTAGTTCAGCTATGGCTCTCACAATGTTACTTGCAGGATGCTCAAGCGCAAGTAACAGTTCTAAAGGAAGCAAAGCTGCTGTCGAGTTCAAGACAGCCGTAGACAATGGTGGAAATGCACTTAGTGGCCAACAACTTAAAATTGGTATTGCTTCTGCAGATCCACTAACAGGGATGTTTAACCCAGTATTTTATTTACAATCAACAGATTATGATGTAATGAAATATACAATGGCAGGAGCGTTCCCACTTGACGATGCAAACCGTCAAAAACAAGACGATAAAGAAGCACCGGTTATGTTCCACGTAGATCGTGACAAAAAAGAAGTTACATTAACTATCCATAAGGATCTTAAGTGGAGTAATGGAGAAGACGTAAAAGCGGATGATATCGTTGCGACTTATGAACTTATGGGGAATCCTAAGTATACAGAAAACGTTCGTTACAGCGATGAATACGAAGTAATCGAAGGTATGAAAGACTACCACGATGGAAAAGCTAAAAACATCTCTGGTGTAGTTAAAAAAGACGACAAGACAGTAGTACTTAAGTACAAAGAAATTAAGCCATCATTATTATGGGGTAATGGATTCATCGGAGAATTCTTAAACAAGGCTCAAGTAGAAGCTGCATCAAAAGACTTCACTAAATTTGTTGAAGCAGACTTAAACAAAAAACCATTATCTTATGGACCATATTACTTAGATAAAGTAGTAAACGGGGAAAGTGTATTAGCGAAAGCTAACCCTTATTACTACAAAAAATCTGAAGTGAAAATTCCAGAAATCCAATTCAAAGTAGTATCACCAGCTCAAGCAAGTGCTGTTCTTAAAAACGGTGATGTAGACTTAATGGATAGTTTAACTACAGGTATCTGGGATGGTACTAAAGACGCTAAGAACGGAACTATCTTAGGAGAATCTGATTACTATATCTCTTATGTTGGATTCAAACTAGGTAAATTCAACAAAGAAAAAGGTGAAGTAGAAGTAGATCCGAACGCTAAAGCAGCTGACAAACGAGTACGTCAAGCATTCGGTTATGCGGTAGACTGGGATCAAATCAATGAAAAAATCTATAAAGGATTACGTTTCACACCAACTGGTTCTGGATTCTATCCACCAATCGTTAAAATGTTCCACAACAAAGACGGTGAAAAATATACTAAGAACGTAGAAAAAGCGAAAAAACTTCTTGATGAAGCAGGACTTAAAGATACTGACGGAGACGGATTAAGAGAAGATAAAAACGGTAAAAAACTTACATTCAACTTCGCTATCCGTAACGTAGGTCAAGATTTCGACCAAACATTAGCTGACACATTCGTTAAATCTTGGAAAGAAGTAGGATTAGATGTTAAACTTACTGATGGAAAACTTATGTCATCTAAAGATTGGTCTCAACGTGTACAAGCAGATGATCCAGGAATCGACATCTTCCAAGGAGCTTGGGGATTAGGAAGTAACCCTGACCCAAGTGGATTAGTAGGAAAAACTTCACCACTTAACTTACAACGTTACACAACTGAAGAACTACAAAAATCATTAGATGCTATGGGAAGTAGCGACATGTTTGATGATGCTAAACTTAAAGAAGCATACCAAAAATTCGATAAACAATTCAGAGAAGAAGCTGCATGGTTACCATTCAGTTGGCAACAATCAATGACATGGGTTAACAAACGTGTTAAATCATTTGATTTAGCGAAACTAAAAACTGGTGAACAAAAAGTTTACGGTTTAGAGTTAACAGCTGATGCACCAGCAAAAAATTAATTTAGTTTAGGAATGAGATTTGGCTAAGGGCACTTAGTTAAAACTCCCCCTAATAAACTTATATTTCATTTTATTTTCAATTAATTTTGAGAGGGATGGAAAATTAGAATTTCATAGAATATTTTGATTGAAGCCCTCTCAACTTTGAGAATATGAATATACAGTTTATATTATAGAAATATTAATTAGAAATAGATATAACTTTAAATGTATGGATTTAAAGGATATAAGGTCCTTAAGTCATAATTTAAATATGTAGAGCTACAATTTTACATAGATTTAAGGCGAAGTATCGTACTTTAATGTAGCAAGGATACTTCGTCTTAAATTTTGTTATTTTTAATTATCAACAAACTAGAGTTATATTGGAGGAAAAATGAAGAAAAATAAATTTTTAAAAGTATTCAGTTCAGCAATGGCACTATCAATCATTCTTGCAGGATGTTCAACATCATCAAAATCATCAAAAGATGGTAAACCAGCGGTAGAATTTAAAACATCTGTTGATAACGGTGGAAGTGCAGTAAGTGATTCTGTGCTAAAAGTTGGTATCTTAAGTGCTGATCCATTAACAGGTATGTTTAATCCAGTATTTCATCTGCAAGCAACAGACAATGCAGTAATGGAAGATACTATGGCACACACATTCGCTTTTGATCATTCATATAAATTAAAAGAGGATGATGAAGATGCACCTGTTAAGTTCCATTTAGACAAAGATAAAAAACAGGTAACACTTACTATCCGTAAAGATTTAAAATGGAGTAATAATCAAGACGTAGTTGCGGACGATATTATCGCAACATACGAACTTATGGCTAACCCTAAGTATAAAGATAATATTCGTTATAAGAGCGAATTTGAAACGATAGAAGGATTAAAGGATTATCATGAAGGTAAAGCTGAAAAAATCTCAGGTATTACTAAAAAAGATGATAAAACAGTAGTTATTCAATATAAAGATGTAAAACCAGCTCTTCTTTGGGGAAGTGGATTCATAACAACATTCCTTAATAAAGATCAAGTAGCTGCAGCATCAAAAGATTTCAGCAAATTTGTAGAAGCGGAATTAAATACAAAACCATTATCTTACGGGCCATATTACTTAGATAAAGTGGTAAATGGAGAGAGTGTACTTGCTAAACAAAATCCATACTACTACAAAAAAGATGATGTAAAAGTAAAAGAAATCCAATTCAAAGTAGTTGCGCCAGCTCAGGCAAGCTCTGTAATTAAAAATGGTGAAATTGACTACATGTCACAAGTAACTCCGAATGTATGGAGTGCGGTAAAAGACTACTCAAATGGAACATTACTAGGACAACCAGATTTCTATATTTCATATGTAGGATTTAAGCTAGGGACATGGGATAAAGAGAAGAATGAAGTTAAAGTAAATCCTAATGCGAAAGCAGCGGATAAACGTGTGCGTCAAGCATTCGGTTATGCGGTAGACTGGGATCAATTAAATGAAAAAATCTACAAAGGATTGCGTTTCACACCTACAAACTCAGGTATTTATCCAACACGTTCAGAAGATTATTACGATAAAGATGGATTCAAGTTCAAAAAAGATGTAGAAAAAGCGAAAAAACTTCTTGATGAAGCGGGACTTAAAGACGTTGATGGAGATGGATTAAGAGAGGATAAAGATGGTAAAAAATTAACATTTAACTTCGCTATCCGTAATACAGGTCAAGACTACGATCAAACTCTTGCTGATGCATTCATTAAATCATGGAAAGAAGTTGGGCTAGATGTAAAACTAGCTGATGGAAAACTAATGTCATCAAAAGATTGGACACAACGTGTAACGAGTGATGATCCATCTATCGATTTATTCCAAGGGGCGTGGAGCTTAGGTACAAACCCTAACCCAGCACGTCTATTAAGCGATAAAGCTAAAGTTAACTACCAAAGATATATGAGTGATGTGCTTAAAAAAGACTTAGAAACAATCAACTCTAAAGAAATGTTAGATGATGCTAAGCGAAAAGAAGCATACAAGAAATTCGATAAAGACTTTGCAGAAGAGGCTGCTTGGTTACCATTTAGCTGGAGTACAGATATTACATGGGTAAATAAACGTATCAAAAACTTCGATGTTAAAAAATACGCTTATGGTGAACAAAAACTATACGCATTAGAGCTTACTAATAAAGATAGTGCTAAAGGATAATTTAAAAAGTTTATATTAAGTTTATAAGGATTACTCAAGAAACAACTTGAGTAGTCCTTTTTTATATAAGAAAATAAATGTGTCAATTTGACAAAATTTTGAAAAGAATAATTAGTTTATGGATGCTGAATATCCTTGATATGTAAGTAAAGTAAAAGATATGTATGTTTTATAAATGAAAAGGCTCAGACCAGTTTATTGATATTAAATTTATGTTTTTAAAGAAACGAACAGAAATTTCAAAAAAGAATTTTGTTATTTTTTTATTATTTTCTGAAAATTCACTTGACTTATTTTTAAAATAATGTTAAACTTATTTCATAAATAATTGAAAATAAGTTTTTATATATCATGGAGGAAATAAAATGAAAAAGAATAAGTTTCTTAAAGTATTTAGTTCAGCGATGGCACTTTCAGTAATTTTAGCTGGATGTTCAACATCAAGTAACTCTGGAAGCAAAAACGCTCCTAAAGCAAAAGTAGAATTTAAAACAAGTTTTGATAACGGTGGATCAGCTGTAGATGGTGCTACATTAAAATATGGTATCTTATCAGCTCAGCCATTAACAGGTCTTTGGAACCCAGTATTCTCTGATAAAGCAGAAGATCAATACGTAAACCAAGCAGTTATGGGTGGAACATTCCCTGCTGATGAAGAAGGTCGTACTATTCAAGATAATGCTGATGCTCCAGTTAAATTCCACTTAGATCGTGAGAAAAAAGAAGTTACATTAACTATCCATGACGGTGTTAAATGGAATAATGGAGAAGCTTTAACTTCTAAAGATATCGTAGCTACATACGAACTTATGGGTAACCCTAAATTCACTACAAACACTCGTTACAATGAGTCATACGAATTTATCGAAGGTATGAAAGAATACCACGCTGGTAAAGCGAAAACTATCTCAGGTCTTCAAGTTAAAGATGATAAGACTGTAGTAATTAAATATACTCAACTTCGCCCATCATTACTATGGGGAGAAGGTTCTATAGATAACTTCTTGAATGCAAAACAAGTAGAAGAAGCTTCTAAAGACTTCGCTAAATTTGCTGAAGCAGACTTAAACAAAAAACCATTATCATATGGTCCTTACTACATCACTAAAGTAGTAAACGGAGAAAGTGTTCTTGCAGAACAAAACCCTCACTACTACAACAAAGATAAGATGAAACTTAAAAAAATCGAGTTCAAAACAGTAGCTCCAGCTCAAGCTAGCCAAGTAATTAAAAATGGAGAAGTAGACGTGATCGATAGCGTTACTCCAAGTGTTTACGAAGGAGCAAAAGACATCAAGAACGGAACATTCTTAGGAGAAGCTTCTCGTTACATGTCATATGTAGGATTCAAACTAGGTAAATTCGACAAAGAAAAAGGTGAAAACGTAGTTGATCCTAACTCTAAATTAGCTGACAAAAACTTACGTCAAGCATTCCTATATGCAGTTGACCGTGACCAAATCAATGAAAAAATCTTCAAAGGATTACGTTTCACTCCAACTGGATCTGGTATGTACCCAGCAGCTGTAGGTAAATTAGTAAACGAAAATGCAACTGCAGCTAAAAAAGATGTAGAAAAAGCTAAAAAATTATTAGATGACGCAGGATACAAAGATAAAGATGGTGACGGACTACGTGAAGACAAAAACGGAAACAAACTTTCATTCAACTTCGCGATCCGTAACACAGGTGCTGAATATGACCAAGCATTAGCAGACGTATTCGTTAAATCTTGGAAAGAAGTAGGATTAGATGTTAAATTAGTAGACGGAAAACTTATGTCTCCAAAAGACTTCTCTCAACGTGTACAAGCAGATGATCCATCAATCGATATCTTCCAAGCTGCATGGCAATTTGGAACAAACCCTAACCGTCAAGAGTTACTAGGTAAAAAAGCTCCATTAAACTTATACCGTTACACTACTGAAGCATTCGAAAACAGCTTCAAAGCTCAAGGATCAGAAGATATGTTTGATGACGCTAAATTAAAAGCAGCTTACAACAAATTTGATGGTGAAGTAGCTGAAGAATTACCATTCTTCCCATTAAGCTGGGATACAAGTATCTCATTCTTCAACAAACGTGTTAAATCATACGATTTAGCTAAAGCTAAGAAAAACCAATTCAAACTTTATGACATTGAGTTAACAGCTAACGAAGGTGCTAAATAATAAAAATTAAAATGCGACATAGATAACTCCGGTTGTCTATGTCGTTTATTTTCTTTTATTTTTCAAAATTAAAAGAAAATTCAAAAAACTCTTGATTTTTTATACAATTAGTAGTAAAATAAATACAACAAAAGTACAAAAGATTTTTCATTATAACTAAAATGAAGAACTTAATGATTAGGAGGACCACCATGAAACAAAATTTCAATATTCAATCTTGGCAATGGCGTAGATAATATTGTGTGTATGTTTTAACGACATAGACACAGTTTTAGCGTGCTCTAAAAAGTGTCTATGTCGGCAAGGTAGGAAATTTGTAATTATACAATGTACTAAAAATTCGATAGTGCCGCATAGTAAAATAAACTATGCGGTATTTTTTCTCTTTTTAGAGTAGGTTATATATTAACGTCTTAAAATTAACACTATTATTCAGGAGAAAATTAACTATGAAACAAAGAAAAATATTATCAGTATTCAGTTCTGTATTTGCATTATCAATTCTATTAGCAGGATGTTCTACAGGCTCAAATAGCAGTAACCAAAATCAAACTAAAGCGAAAGTAGACTTCAAAGTATCTGCGGATAATGGAGGGAATACAGTTAAGGATGCTACATTCAAATATGGAATACTAACAAATAGCCCATTTGTTGGATTATTTCACCCAGTACTACACGCTAACAAGGCTGATGGAGTTATTACAGAAACAGTATTCGGAAAAACTTTCCCAGTAGATGATGCGTTGAAATATAAGTTAGATGATAAGGATGCACCTGTAAAATTACACATAGACAAAGATAAAAACGAAGCAACCTTAACGATTCACGATGGTGTGAAATGGAATAATGGTGAAGATCTTACATCAAAAGATATAATCGCTAGTTATGAACTACTAGGGAATCCAAAATACACAGAAAATGTAAGATATAACGGTTCATTTGAGCTTATCGAAGGTATGAAAGATTATCACGAAGGAAAAGCTAAGACAATCTCAGGTATTCAAGCGAAGGATGACAAAACTGTAGTTATTAAATATAGCAAGTTATCACCTTCAATGCTATGGGGAGATGGATTCATCTACGCATTTTCTAATGCAAAACAAATCGCAAAAGTAACTGACTTTGCTAGATTTGGAGAAGCTGAATTAACAAAACGCCCATTATCATATGGTCCTTATGTAATAACAAAAGAAGTACAAGGTGAGAGTGTTATAGCTGAAGCCAACCCGTACTACTATAAAAAAGATGAGATAAAAGTGCCTAAAGTTGAATTCAAAGCAGTAGCACCAGCACAAGCGAGTCAAATACTTAAAAATGGTGAAATAGACTACCTAACTGACATCAACACAACGGTTTATGAAGGATTAAAAGATGCGAAAAATGGTGAACTACTAGGACAACCATCTTCATTCATGTCATTTGTAGGATTTAAATTTGGTAAATATGATAAAGAGAAAAAAGAAAATGTACCATTAGAAAATACTAAATTTAATAATAAAAATGTAAGACAAGCCTTCTTGTATGCAGTCGACCGTGATCAAATTAATGAGAAAATCTATAAAGGATTACGCTTTACACCAACAGGTTCAGCTCTATATCCACCAACAGTAGGAAAACTAAGAAATGAAAAAGCTACTGTTGTTAAAAAAGATGTAGAAAAAGCTAAAAAATTATTAGATGAAGCAGGATACAAAGATGTAGATGGAGATGGATTAAGAGAAGATAACAAAGGGAATAAACTAGTATTCAATTTTGCCTTCCAAGGTGGAAATAACTACGATCAAGCCTTAGCTGATACATTCATTAAATCATGGAAAGAAGTAGGTCTAGATGTTAAATTACTAGACAATAAGCTAATGGGTAAAAAAGAATGGGATCAACGTGTACTAGGAGATGACCCAGAGATTGATTTGTTCTTAGGTGCAGGTCACCATGGATCAGACCCTAGTCGTCAAGAACTATTTGGTCGTCAGTCACAATTCAACTACTTCAGATACACTAGTGACAAAATTGATGAAGCCTTCAAAGAGCAAAGATCAGATGAAATGTTTGATGATAATAAATTAAAAGAAGCATATAATAAATTCGATGATTTAATCGCAGATGAATTACCATTCTTTGGACTAAGCTGGGATACAGAAATCACATATGTTAACAAGAGAGTAAAACACTTCAACGTTGAAGACTTCACAAAAGGACGATTAAGTGTAGAAAATCTAGAACTAACAAAAGAAGCTCCTGAAAAATAATATATAGTGATTGAATATGAAATTAGATTAGAAAAAACATAAATAAAACCTCGTTTTATTAGATTATTATGATGTGTATAATTGTTTAGATTGTAAAATATTAAGTTAAAATAACTAAGGGTGACTTGAAGATGAATATTTCGATGAAATAGATATCTCCGAGTCGCTCTTTTTTTGATTATTGCTAGAAATTTTAGAGTATTTCCAAGGAAATAGTTGTTGTGAGAAGTTGTATTTAATAATACCAGTGTATGGAATGCTAACAGTTGAATTTTTTGTAAATAACGTATAAAATTATAAAAGTATAATGTATTTATTGCTATGATAGTGAATACTTTTAGAATTTTAAAATTCATAAAAAATTATAGGAAAGGTGTATTAATGAGAAAATTTATTTCAGAGTTATTGTTAATAATTGTTACGATTATTTGGGGATTAGCTTTTATCTGGCAAAATATTGCGAGTAAGGTTCTAGGACCACTTACAGTTGTAGGGATAAGATCAGTAATCGCAGTAGTATTTCTTGTTGCTGTAGCACTTCTGATACCAAGTTTATATAGAAGTCAAGATCCTAAGATTTTGGCAGAGCCAATAACAAAAAATAAAAGTTGGATGCTTGGTGGTATTTGTGGAGTAGTATTATTTTTCGCAATGTATATTTCGCAAATAGGTATTGGTATGACAACAGCAGGTAAGGCTGGATTTATTACAGTTTTATACATTTGTATAGTACCATTTATAGGTGTTTTCTTAGGGAATAAACTTAATAAATTCTTTATTATAGGATTAATTTTATCGGTAATTGGTTTTTATTTCTTATCGGTAAAAGAAGAATTTGCTTTAGAGATAGGAGATATTATTGTCCTAATCAGTGCGGTTCTATTCGGGATTCATATAATAGTTATTGATTATTCAGCAGCTAGAGTTAATTCAATGTTCTTATCTATCGTTCAATTAGTCGTAGTATCTGTATTAAGCTTAGTATTAGCTTTATTCAAGGAAACAATCGTTTTTGCGGATATAATGAGCGTTATTTGGCCGTTACTTGCGATAGGGGTACTTTCTAGTGGAGTAGGTTACACTTTACAGATCGTAGGACAAAAAGATGTTCCACCGCATACAGCATCGTTAATATTAAGTTTAGAGTCAGTTGTAGCTGCGATAGGTGGAGTGCTTATTCTTGGTGAGTATATAGGTCTAAGAGAAGGGATAGGTATGCTTATCGTCTTTGTAGGTATTATAGTTTCACAACTACGAGACAAAAAGAGTAATTAAATAATTTACAATGAAATTTAATGGAGGGCAGCTTGAAAATCATGATTTATAAATAGATTTACTTGCTCCTTCTATTTTTATGAGGTTAAAGATGAAAAAAATATTAAAGATAGTATTAGGGTTATTGCTTATGGGGATTTTAGGGTTTGCAGGATTAGTTGGATATTTATGGGCTACAGAATATAGTCCTAACGGAGTTGAGAGTTTGAAGGTAACTAAACAAGGTGCTTCAGAAAGTGCTAAGGTAGGAACAGAGTACACAGCTCTTAACTGGAATATAGGTTATGCTGGTCTTGATAAAGATGAAGACTTCTTTATGGATGGTGGAAAGATGGTTTTACCACTTGATAAAGCTCATGTTGAAGAAAATCTAAAAAATATTACAGAGATTGTTAAAAACGAAAAAGCCAACGTCAATTTTATTCAAGAAATAGATGAAGATTCAAAACGTAGTTACAATATCAATCAAGTTACTAAATTCGATGAAATACTTGGCTTAAATAGTATTTTAGCATATAATTTCAAGGTTAGATATGTACCTTATCCAGTGCCACCGTTAGGGAAGGTTAAGAGTGGTATCTATACTGCGACTAGTTTCAACGTGGAGAATGCAAGAAGATTCCAAATGGCGATTCCATTCACATTCCCGGAGAGATTAGCTAATTTAAAACGAGGATTCTCTGTTATTTATACAAAAGTTGAAAATAGTGATAAACATTTAGTATTGATTAATGCTCACCTGGATGCTTATGATAAAGGTAATTCTGGTAAAAAAGCTCAGATGAAACAACTTCTTGAATTTATTGATTATGAGTATAAAAAAGGTAATTATGTCCTTGTTGGAGCGGATTTTAATCAGTCGTTAAAAACTTTAACACAAGATGAAATTAATGTTGTTCCAAAAGAATTATGGCGTGCTGAGAACCTAGATAAGAGTATGTTACCTGCAGGATTTAATTTAGTGTATGATGAAAGTAAAAATTCTGCTAGACTTAATAATAAACCTTACGTGAAGGATAGTGAAGGTACTTATGGCTTTATTATCGATGGATATATTGCTAGTGATAATATAGAAGTGCTAGAAGTAGAGACACTAAATCAAGAGTATAGATATAGTGATCATAATCCGGTAAAACTAAGATATAAATTAAAATAGAATAAAAGAAGCGGCTCTGAATTAAGTTAAAAGAGCTGCTTTTTGTTAAGTATTATTCGATAACCTACTGTTTTAATGTAGCTTTAGATGCCTTCAATTCTTTTGCATTGCAAAAGGACTTTCCGGCTAAAATCAAAGCCTGTAGTCTTTGATTTTCTAAGTAAAACTATATGTTTTACTGCAGCTACTATAAACAGTAGATGAAATTATATAGTAAAAAATCTTCAAAATTATAAAGAACAGTTATTTCTTTTTAGTAAAGTAGATTCTATAGACACTAGTTCTTTGATTGTGATGTGAGAAGGCTTTAACTAATTGAACATGAAAAATCCCACAAACTTATGTTTGTGGGATAGTTTTTTATGCGTTTTGTTCTGCATCTTTTTTGAAGAATAGTTTATTTAGTTTATCAACGATTGCTGATAAAGCTCCGTCTCCAGAAATGTTACATGCAGTTCCAAAGCTATCTTGAGTGATGTATAATGCGATCATTAGAGATAACATGATTTCGTTGAATCCAAGAACTGATTGTAATAATCCAAGAGCTGCCATAACTCCTCCACCAGGAACACCAGGAGCAGCTACCATTGTTACTCCAAGTAATAAGATGAATTTAATCATTACTGCAGCTGATGGGAATGCAGCACCGTGTTGTAACCAGAATACTGCAGATGCACATGTAGTTAATGTAATTGTACTACCTGATAAGTGGATAGTAGCAAATAATGGAATTGTGAAGTTCGCGATGTTTTTATCAACACCCATTTTTTTAGTACTTCTTAGTGTTACTGGGATAGTAGCAGCTGAAGATTGAGTACCGATTGCAGTCATGTATGCTGGTAAGATGTTTACAAGCATCTTGAATGGGTTTCTAGCGTTAAGTGTTCCAGCCACGAAGTATTGAATAATAATGATTATTACGTGCATAATAATGATAATTACGAATACCATAGCGAAGATTTTTAAAATCTTGAATACTTCACCAGAAGCTGTGATGTTCATGAAAACACCTAAGATGTAGAATGGAAGAAGTGGAATAATTACTGTAGCAAGTAATTTTTCAATAATTTCTCCAAAATCTGCGAATCCTTGTTTAAGTCCTTCTGATTGAGTTGCTGAAATCCCGATTCCTAAGATGAATGAGATAATAAGCGCTGTAGTAACATCAAAAATCGGAGTCATTTTAAACTCGATGAAAGGTTTTAATAATAAATCCTCTGGATTTTTGAATGATTGTAATGTAGCGTTAGCTAGTATACTTGGTAATACTGCTTGAGCTGATAGGAATGCGAATGTTCCTGCGATAATTGTAGAAATATAAGCAACCCCTGTTGATAATCCAAGTAATTTACCAGCGTTGTTTGACACTTGGCTGATACCTGGTACGATAAATCCTACGATAATAAGTGGAATTGTGAATCCTAAGAATGCACTGAAAATAGATGAGAATGTTACGAAAACTCTAATGATTGACGTTGGTAGAGTACTTCCTAAGACTATCCCTAATGTTACAGCGATAATAAGTTTTGCTATTAATGGAATTCTTTTATATAAACTCATTGTTCGATCTCCTTTTTTATTTTATTGTATTTTTTAAAAAGACATGTGTACATTATACAAGAAAACCCTATGTTTGTAAAGGGATTAAGACATATTTTTTTAATTATTCGAAAATTTTATAAAAATATATAGTAGAAATTCGACTTGACAAAACAAAAAAGCTTAAAACTTCAAATTATTATTGAGATTTTAAGCTTTTTGCAGTTATTAGATTAATTTGAATACATCATTTAAGTTCTCAGCCATTGTTGGGTGAGTGAAGATTTGATCTCTGATGTAAGTGTAAGGAATTTTGTTATCAATTGCCATTTTAATTAGGTTGATAATTTCTTCTGAGTTTTTACCGAATAAAGTAGCTCCAAGAATTAAGTTAGTGTCTTTGTCTACAGTTACACGGAATAGTCCACGTGGATCTTGGTTAACAGCTCCTCTTGGCATGTTAGCTACTGGTAATGATGCTACTGCAACGTTAGGGTAAGCTGCTTCAGCTTCTTCTTTGTGTAATCCAACGTGAGATAATGCTGGAGAGATGAATGTTGAGTAAGGTACGTTTTTACGGTCAGCAGTTGTGTATTCTTTGTTACCGTGTAAGTATCCGTTAACTACTCTGAAGTCGTCTAATGATACGTAAGTGAATTGTAATCCACCGTTAACATCACCAACTGCGAATACATTTTCTACAGCTGTTTGACAGAATTCGTCAACTACGATTGTTCCGTTTGGACGTAATTCGATATCAGTGTTTTCCAATCCTAATCCTTCAGTGTTAGCACGACGTCCAGTTGCGTGTAATACTGCTTCGAATTCTAGTGGACCATATTTTTCTGTATCAACAACTACAAGCTCTCCGTTGTTGCGGATTTCTTTTGTTGCAGTTCCTAGTTTGAACTCGATTCCTGCTTCTTCTAAGTATCCTTGAGCAAGTTCAGCGATATCTTTGTCTTCTCTTCCTAAGATTCCAGGAGCGAAGTCGATTACTGTAACTTTAACTCCAAGACGAGCGTAAAGGTTAGCGAATTCTAATCCGATGTTACCTCCACCGATAATTCCTAGAGTTTTAGGAGCTTTTTCTAATTTTTGGAATTCAGTGCTATCGTAAACATTTTTAGATGTTGTTAAACCTGGAATTGGTAATACATTATTTTTAGCTCCAGTGTTAATTACTACGATTTCACCTTCAAGTTGTTTAGTTTCTCCGTTAGCAGAAATTTCTACTACTTTGTTAGAAACGAATTTAGCGTGAGCTGTGTAAACATCAACGTTAGGACTATTGTCTAACATAGCGAAGTTTTTAGCGTTAAGTTTAGATACAACAGCATCTCTTGTAGCTTTAGCTTCTGCGAAGTCTTTTTTGTTATCTGCAGCTACGATTAAAGTTTTAGTTGGGATACATCCGATATTGATACAAGTACCACCGTACATTTCACTGCTTTCTTCAACTACTGCTACTTTTTTTCCTTCTTTAGCAAATGTTGCTGCTAAAGTTTTTCCGGCTTTACCGAATCCTACTACTAATAAATCATATTTAACCATAATTTAATTCCTCTTTTGTTATAAATTTTATTGTTTATATTTTAGAATAATCGCTATTTAATATAGAATGATAACTCTTTAAATCATATTTTACTCCTACTTTTTCAAAATTTCAAGCACTTTGCCTACAAAAGTAGACGTTTTTTAAAATTTTTTTTTTGATGTGAGATTATATTATTGATAGAATCGTTATAATATCAACGTTTTAAAGAAAAATTTTCCGATATTATTTTGATATTGCTTCTCATTATGGTATAATATTTTTTGTACAAATTTGAAATTTTATGGAGGAAAACAATGACATTACCTAATTGTCCAGAATGTAAAAGTGAATATACTTATGAAGATGGAAATATGCTAGTATGTCCAATGTGTGCTCATGAATGGTCACCAGAAGATACTAGTGGAGTAGAAGAGGAAAAAGTTTACCGCGACGCTAACGGTAACGTACTTCAAGATGGAGATACAGTTTCTGTAATTAAAGATTTAAAAGTTAAAGGTAGTTCTTCAACATTAAAACAAGGAACTCGCGTTAAAAATATCAGATTAGTTGATGGAGATCACAATATCGATTGTAAAATTGATGGTTTCGGTGCTATGAAACTTAAATCTGAATTCGTTAAAAAAATATAGTACAAAAAGAGCTGACTCAATAGTTATGATTTTAATGAAATCATTAAGAGTACAGCTCTTTTAATTTTTATATAGGGAATTTATTTGTATTGTAATACTTAAACATTTGTTCTTTTGATTGTGGTGCGAGACGTCTTCAACCAACTTTTCAAAGAAAAGATTGTTTTCCGACTAAAAAGAAAGCTTGTAATCTTTCTTTTCCTCGATAAAATGCAATAGCATTTTATTTTCACCACTATAAAGAACAAATGAAAATATATAATTGTTAGTTACTATCTATAACATAACCATTAATTTACTGAAGCCTGTTAGATTCTATTTTTCAAATTTTTTTTATCTTCTAATTAGCTTTAATACTTTTCTTCTTAGTGGTAATCCGTAGTTGTACATTAAATTGAATACGTGAGAGATTACTAAATCGAACTCTCCATAGTATTCTACGATATTTGGAGCGAATTTTGATTTAAAACCAAGTAGACTGTCGTTTAAATCTCCTTCGATTCCACCCATAGAAACTTCTTTAACACCCATTTCCTGAGCTTTTTTCATCGTATCAGAAAAGACCTTATACTGGGCAGGAAGTTTCGCGAAATCTTCATTCATACCAGCGTAGATAATTTCTGCATGGTTACCGTAGGCGATAGTAATCGCAGCACTTATAACCTGATCCTTGCTCTTATCTTCTATCTCTAAACTATCAAATAGAACGATTAGCTTCTCAATTCCGGCTACTTGCTCAAGAAGAGTGCGTTTTTTCTTCGGTGATTTTTCTCCAAGAGCTTCAATTTCATCTTCAAGAGCTTCTTTTCTAGAATGACATTCTTTTACAGCTTTTTCTACATTTATATATGAAATGTATAATAAAGCATTATCTCCAAAAGTATCCAGTAAGTTTTCGAAATACTCACGTCCACGAAGAGAGATGTTTTTTCTTTTTTCAGTACAAGCTAGGGCAAAAAGGAAGTCATCAAGATTCTCTTTACCACAACGTCTAACTTCAACGAATTTTTTCTCTGCATCACGAATTAAGCGACGTGTATCTTTTGGGAAAAGATCAGGAACTTCTTGTTCAAGTTTCGTAACTGTGTTAAAACGTGGTTGGATAGTGCTGCTCATATCAAGACTGAAACCTTTGTGTTTATAACCGTTATCCTTGAATGCTTTAATAAGACTGTTGTTCTCTCTATCTACCTCGATATCCTTAAACACTGCTAACTTCTCATCTTTTACTGCAGTAGGGATGTCTAATTTAACCATTTTAGCACCTTTGTCTTTGGCAAATTTTTTAAGGTTAGTTAAAAAGAAATTAAGTAGCTCAGTATTATCATAATCAAGAATTGGTCCACGTGGAGCATACCATAATCCCTGACGAGTTAGAATCTGTACAGCAGCTAAAATATTGTCATTTTCATCTGCAACAGCTACTCTTACAGCAACCCAAGTATTTTTAATGTGAGACCACTCGATAGCTTGCATCATATTACCATGTTTGTGATTTTTTATAAATTCAGTATATTTTTCATCGTTAATATTTGTTAAAAATTTCATTATTCAATAATCCTTTAACTAAAGTACACTTAATCATAACAAATTATAGTAGAAAAATCAATTTTTAGAAGGAATGAACGATAAATAAGTTAATTAAAATGTTTACAAGCGCCTACAAAACCTATATAATATTTATAAAGAATAAAAAAAGGAAGTAATTGCGATGAACATGAATATATTGTACATTATGCTAGGATTTATATTTGTCTATGCGATGATTTCTAACGCAAGAGATAAGATAAAAAAGCGT
>CALIWM010000301.1:0-2464 GCA_938046645.1 uncultured Gemella sp.
GACCTTTTTACTTCTGGGTCAGTAATTAAACCATGTGCCAAAATTTCAAACAGCAAATCTTTATACTTCTCATCATCATTAGTCAATTGAGCCACATAATTATCAACTATTTCAACTGGTTCAGCTTCAGGTTTATAATCTAATTCAACATAGTAAGGAGTAAATTCCTTATAATCATCAATTTCAACAAACTCTCCATTTATTAGTACACCGTTATTAAATTTTATATTAAAAATAGTATCTAGCGGTATCTTTTTACTTCTGTACAGCATTTGCTTACAAACTTCATCCACATAAGCAGTTTTTTGGTCTCCAACCATACTGTAAATCATATGTTTTAATGACAATTCATCGTTTTCATATTTAGTACCGTTATAACAATAAAGCTCATTTTTATAGACACAAGTATTAAAATCTTTAATCATTTTAGTAGCTACTAAATATTCACCATTTTTTGTTGCTTCAAATCCAGTATCCCTCATAATTGTTTCAAACTCATTTTCATCTAAGGGGTCTGCAAATATGTACTGATTTATAAAATGGAGAATCCTTTTTTCTTCAGCATACCCTGCCAACTTAGCACGATGCGAAAAAAGTGCGTTATTTCTTCCGTCATTTTCACTAAGACCCAACATACTTTCAAATTTTCTGTTAGCTTGGAATATTTCAGGTAATTCCTGTCTCACATCATTTCTTTCAACTTTTCTATGTTTTCCGTTTCTTTTTATCGTACAGCTTTTAGTATTTCCTGTATGTTTGTATTCTATTTTAAAACCTAGAGGACACACTCTAGCAGCTCCACGAAATCCTAGTGGTTTCTTGAAGTATAAATGCACTCCTCTATCCGTCCATACAGTCCGTGTACGAATGTTAAAGTACTTTAGCAATACTTTTATCGTCTCAATGTCTAAACAGTCTATATCGACCACTAAATCATCATCAGCCAACAACCAACCAGCGTCTTTAAAGTAAGTATCATTATCAGATATTTCAGCATTTTTAGCAGCATGTTTTTGACCTGGTTTATACTCTATATACATCTATTATATCTCCCACATTTTCAATTTCTTGTTTATAATTTGATAATAATGGTTCAGGTCAACAATTTTCTCGAAGTTTTCTAGTTTACTGCAATCATCATTCCATAAAAACATTTTTTCAGGAGCGTCGGCAAACTTAACAAGTCCACCGTCTAATCTTTTCTTACTCAAGTTGATTCCATTGTTTCTACAAGCAAAAACTCTATTTATATTCTGATATTTCTTATTGTCCTGGTCAAAAGTTCCTTGATAAGTTCTTCCTGCTTGAAGTATATACTGATATAATTCAGGCTTAGTTCTATTTTCAATCAATGTTTCAAGTACATCTTTATTATGCACCAATTTATTTACAACAGCTATATCAATGATTCTAGCATTGTTATTACTAAAATATTTGTCACCACTGAATTTATTAACATCTCCACCTTTACATTTGATATAATCCCCTTTTACACCTATATAGTTATTAACATCTTTCTGAATAAACAAATCAAAATTATCTTCTTCCAAATTTAATTTAAACTCTTTCTCCCATTGCTCTTTTACTGCCAAATACTCAGTGGAGTTAGTTGTAAAAGCTACACCATCAGTATTTATATTAATTATTTGGCAACTATCCGACAATCTTTTACATAATTCATACAGTGCTATTTGACCATACACACACACGGAATAAGCAGCACGAGGATTATTTAAGACAGAATATTGATTATTTAAGTTTCCATACACCGAATTAAGAATTAATTTAAGAGCGTCACTTTCTAGCTTATCCTTATGTTTTATCTCAACCCTACGATTCAATATATCTATATATTTACTTGTAGCAGGGCCTAGAGCGTTTAGTAGAATGATTATATTAGGATACATGCTCGTAACATCTAATAATTTTACATTTTTAACTCTAATTGGCTTAGATGGCGCTCCATGCAGTCCTCCAAATCCAAACTGAATATCATTCCCAAACTCTTTTTTCGTTATTGTCTTGGTCTTCAATTCAAATGCTGGTTCATTCAACTGCAGCCACATTTCTTTTACTTCTAAATCAACTTTATCCAATAGGCTTTCTTCAATTCTGATACTGCTCCATTTATTTATTTTTCCAGAAGTAGTAAGCAGATTTCCTGAAATAGTTGTTGTATTCCATTTTTTAGCTTTACTGTTTCCAAGTTTTTTTACCAATAGTTCTTTTGTCTTAAAATAAGAATTTTCCCTCAGTTTATACACTTCAATGGTTGTATCCACATCATACCCACAATAAAACATTGCTTCTTTCAGTTCCTCATCTGTCAATTTCCTATCTATATCAAATGATACACTGCTTTCAAGTATCATTTTACCCATATTTCCTTCAATTTTTTTTAATCCTGGTTTAGATACATTAATTTGCTGGAAACAGTCAAGACTATTTATGCAGCTATCCACTT
>CALIWM010000302.1:0-3247 GCA_938046645.1 uncultured Gemella sp.
ATAAATTTGTAATCTCTTCATATTTTTCTTCAAAGTTAGAATTATACCTACTTAACTCTCCTAGATTAGATCTAATTTCTGCAAGTTTTGATAATACTCCATACTCTCCATCAATACCATCTGTAATACTATGAGCAAGTGTATTTACCTTTTCGAAGTTCTCTAAGTAATCAATATCCTTTTCAAGATCTAAATCTTCATCTTTTTTAAGTTTCATCTGACTTAATTCTTTATACTGGAATTTTAAGAAATCCACTTTTTGAAGAACATCACTTTCTTGTTGTTTTAAATTATCGATTTTTTCTTTGATTACTTGGTATTCTTTAAATTTTTCTTTATATTTTAAATATACAGGTTGAATTTCTTCTCTATTAAATGAATCTACCAAGTTCAGGTGATTTTTTTCTACTAATAATACTTGATTATCATGTTGTTCATGAATATCCAATAAATGTGCAGCTACTTTTTTTAATGTAGATAGATTAACTATTGTTCCGTTAATTCTACATACACTCTTTCCACTGCTGTAAATATCACGACGAACTACAATTACCTCATCTTCAAGGTCTAAATCAAGGTCATTAAAAATTTTCTTAACTTCTTTACTTTTAGGAAAATCAAATACACCTTCAACACTCGCCTTCTCTTCACCATAACGAATATAAGACGTCGATGTTCTTTGACCAGACAGTTGTGAAATTGCCGCTAGAATCATTGATTTCCCTGCACCAGTTTCTCCACTTAAGACAGTTAAACCATTTTTAAGTTCTATAGTAGCTTTTTCAATTATTCCAAATTGCTTAATATTTAACTGTATTAACATCTGTTCCTCCTCTATTTAAAGTGATTATGAGCATTATTTACAATATGCTCTATATTGATTTTACTATTTTCCACTTCTTTATCTGCATTGTATTTAAGAAGCATTAAGAATTCAATATTCCCTTCTCCACCTGTTATTGGAGAATAAGATAGATTCGTCATACTAAAACCAACACTATTGGCTAAAAGTAATACCTTTTCTACTACTTCAAGTTGAACTTTTTTATCTCGAACTATTCCGCCTTTTCCTACCTTATCTTTTCCAGCTTCGAATTGTGGTTTTACAAGAGCACAAACTTCTCCACCATCTTTTATAATTTCTGCAAGATTTGGTAGTATTAATGACAATGAAATAAATGAAACATCTATTGATGCTATATCTATATCATATACATCAAAGTCTTCTTTTACTGAATGTCTGAAGTTAGTTTGTTCCATTACTTTTACGCGTTCATCATTACGTAGTTTCCATACAAGTTGATTAGTACCAACATCTAGCGCATATACAAATTTCGCTCCGTTTTGTAAAGCACAGTCCGTAAATCCACCAGTTGAAGAACCAATATCAATCATTACCTTATCTTTAACATCAAAATTTAGTTCATTGATTGCTTTTTCTAATTTAAGCCCTCCACGACTTACATAAGGCATCTGTTTACCTTTAATTCTAAGTTCAGCAGTTGATTCAACCTTTTCTCCTGCTTTGTCGATTCTTATATTATCATTATAAACAATACCAGCCATTATTGCTCGTTTTGCTTTTTCACGTGATTCGAATAATCCTTGACTCACACAAAGGACATCAGCTCTCTCTTTTGCCATAATTACCTCTTTTAAATTTACTAATTATTTTCCTTTGAAATTTTTTTATTTCTTTCAATTTCAAACAGTCTTTCCTTCTAATTTTACCATAATAATAACTTTTTATCTATGAGAACGGCGTGTTTATATACACTTTATGATTAATATTTATTTTTCACCCAGAATAAAAATAATAAAGAGCAACTTATGAAAATAAATTTTCTAAGTTGCTCTAATGAAGTTTAGTTTATTTTACTTTTTTTATATTCCAAATGTCTTTGGCATATTCTTCTACTGATCTATCTGCAGAGAAGATTCCAGCGTTAGCTGTATTTACTAAACTCATTTGTCCCCATTTTTCTTTATCTCGATAAGTTTCGGCAACTTTTTCTTGAGCTGTAACATAACTTTCAAAGTCAGCTAGACACATATAGTTATCTTGAGTTAATAAGTAGTCTACGATAAAGTTGAAGTTCATACCACCTACAGTCATAGTTCTAATGAAATCTAATGTTTCTTTAATTTTTACTGAATTATTGTAGTATTCCCAAGGTTTATATCCATGAGCATATAACGCATCTACTTCTGGAGTTTCTAAACCGAAGATGAAGATATTGTCATCTCCTACCGCTTCATGAATCTCTACATTAGCTCCATCAAGTGTTCCTAATGTTAACGCACCGTTCAGCATTAGTTTCATATTACCTGTTCCACTTGCTTCCTTACCTGCTTGTGAAATTTGTTCACTAATGTCAGCAGCTGGAATAATTTTTTCTGCAAGAGTAACTTTATAATCTGGTAAGAATACAACTTTGATGTATTCACGAACTAATTCATCACATTCAATCATTTGAGAGATTGAGTGGATAAACTTGATGATATTTTTAGCCATTTGATATCCAGATGAAGCTTTTGCCGCGAAGATAAATGTTCTTGGCACTGGGCGCAAGCCGTTGTACTTAATTTCTCTGTATAGGTATACAATGTGTAAAGCATTAAGTAATTGACGTTTATATTCATGTAGTCTCTTAACTTGAACATCAAAAATAGAGTCTGGATTCACAGTTATACCTGTAGTATTTTGAATATATGTAGCAAGTTGTTCTTTTTTTACTTTTTTAATTTCTTGAAGTTTTGCTACAACTTTCTTATCATTTTTGTAATCATTTAATTTACTAATTTTAGATAAATCTTTAACGAAATCATCACCAATTAAATCTTTTAGATAAGATGCCAATTCAGGGTTCGCTTGACCTAACCATCTGCGGTGAGCTATACCATTCGTAACATTACCGAATTTTGTTGGATATAAATCGTTAAATGCTCTAAATGTTGATTCAACAAGAATATCACTGTGTAATTTTGATACACCATTAACGTTATGACTTCCTACGATAGATAAGTTGGCCATTCTTATTTGATTATCATATATAATTGCGGTTTCTGCTAACGTATAATGTTTACCTTGATCAATTACCCACTGACAGAAACGTTTGTTAATTTCTTCAATTATTGAGTAAATACGTGGTAGTAATGGTTTGAATAAATCTACAGACCATTTTTCTAGTGCTTCAGCCATGATTGTGTGGTTAGTATAGGCAAAAGTCTTAGTAGTAATTTCCCA
>CALIWM010000303.1:0-2659 GCA_938046645.1 uncultured Gemella sp.
TAAGTTAATAAGAGAACAAGATGTCAATAGAAAAGGAATTTCTGTTGGTAATAATTGCTGGATTGGGGCGGGTGCAGTATTCTTAGATGGATCTAGTATAGGATCGGGTTGTATTGTGGCTGCTAACTCAGTAGTAACGAAGCATTTTCCAGACAATGTTATTATTGGTGGTGTACCTGCTAAGATTTTAAAAAAAAGGTCTTAGTTGAAACTCTTTAAAAATTAATTATACTAGAGATTTTCTACATACATAAAGGAACTACTAAAACTAGTGCTAAGTTCTAAGTTTTTATGTTAAAAAATTCTCTTAGTAAATAACAAAACAACTTCATTTATTCAAATAAATCTCTGAGATTTATTAATATGATATTTAAAAAATTCTTTCGTAATAATATAAAAATTTAGAGCAAGGATGATTCAAATAAATGAAAAAAATAAAAATCATTATCCCATATTTTGGAGCATTCCCAAAATTTTTCCCTTATTTTTTAATGACAGCTAGAAGAAATAAGAATATTGATTTTGAAATCTTTACTGATCAACCAGTAGAGCAATTCTCTTTGTTAAATGCAAGAAATATACATTTTAATAGAGCGACCTTTTCTGAATTAAAAAAGAAAATTCAATCAAAATTTAACTTTGTGATTTCGCTAGATAATCCTTATAAGCTATGTGATTATAAACCAGCTTATGGATTAATTTTTGAAGATGAGCTAATTGGGTATGATTATTGGGGTTTTTGTGATACGGATATCTTATTAGGAGATATTTATCAATTTTTAGAAGATTATGAGTTTTTCACAAAAGAATATGATAGATATGGACTTTTAGGTCACCTTCAGATATACAAAAATACAAAAGAGGTAAATACTATTTTTAAAACGGGCGTTGGTATGAGTTATCGATTGGACTACCAAAATGTTTATACCAGCAGTAAAAATTTTATTTTTGATGAGCAAGAGGGAGTTCAGAAACTTTTTGAACACTCTCGAATGAATCAATTACAAGTAACTTGCTTTCATGATTTAGATATTTCTTGTTTTTCTTTTAGATGTAATGGTGAGGAAAAGGTACAAAGATATTATTATTGGACAGATTTAAAAGGCCTAGAATCGATAGAGTTAAAAAAAGGAAATATAGAGACAACTCAACCTCTATATGTTCATTTCCAAAAAAGGAATATTAAATGTCCTGAAGTAGTAGAAAACGAACCATTTTATGTTATTCCGAATCGTTTAGTTTATGGTGATAAATTATCAGTTGAAGAAATCAAAAGTATGACTCAAAATAAGATTTACTGGGAACATATAAAGAGGGTTATTCAGAAAAAATTTAAGAAAGAAAAATGGACTTTTGAATTCATACTTCATAAGATAAGGATGAAAAATCGATGAACAATGTAACGTTAAGTATCATAATACCTGTTTATAATGTTGAAGCTTACCTAAGAAGATGTTTGAATTCTATACTTAAACAAAATACTTTAATAGACTATGAAATTATATTGGTTAATGATGGATCGACTGATACGAGTGGAAAAATTTGTGATGATTTCCAATCACACTTCCCTAATATTCAGGTGAAACATATAAAAAATGGTGGCGTTGCAGCAGCCAGGAACCTTGGTATAGCTCTATCAAATGGGAAATTATTATATTTTGTAGATCCAGATGATTATTTGACAGAGTCTTTTTTTATAGAGCTTGCTCCATATATAAATGATAATTGGGATGTTTTATGCTTTGGTTTTAATGAAGTAAAAGAAAAAAATATGGTCGCAATATCTTGTCGCGCACATAGATATAGTAAAATAGGAATATTAACTCATGAAGATTTTATTAATAATTTTGTAGATTTCTTTAGGACAGATATGATGTACAATGTTTGGTCAAGAGTTTATAAAAAAGATTTCATTTTAGAGCACGGTATTGAGTTTCCAAAAAAATCCATTGGGGAAGATACTTTATTTAATTTTCAAGTATATAAGCACTTAGAAACTATCCGATTTATTGAACCTTGTCTATACAATTATATAGCTGGTAGAAGTGGCTCTGCTTTAACAGTATTTAACCCAGTTAGAATTGAAATTCAACTAAATGAGCTTGCGGAGTTGAAACAACTATTGAAAAAATTTCATATAGAAGATTATTCTTTGTTGAAAGAGATAAAAACGAAGATTATTGTAAGTTCTGCCTTTCAAATTGCTAATTTAGAAGATACAAAAAAAAATAGGGTAAGATTATTAAGAAGCATTATTGAAAATGAACAATTTGATGACATTTTTTCAGGAGAAACTTATCAAATCATTGGTTCTTATGGTGTTTTAATAAAGAACAAGAACTTTTCTTTATTGCTTAGGAGGTTGACAATAGAGTTACTTGCCAGAAAAAAATTCAGAACAGTATTGTTTATTGAAAAATTAAAAATGAATCGAGTCTTACGTAAGATTGTTTTTAAATAATTTTTTAAAAAACTAACAGTAAAAAGGATATTATGTTAAAAATTAAATTTGAGAACCTTTTGGTGATTTTTGTATTAACTATAGTTACGGGATATGATACTATTATGACTACAATGTTAAATAGGACACTACCTAATATTCCCGTGATTTTATTAATATGTGTAGTTTTATTATTGATTTTTAGATTTTTATTTATAA
>CALIWM010000304.1:0-3852 GCA_938046645.1 uncultured Gemella sp.
TATTCCATCTCTCATAACTATAGGATTATTTTTTATTTCAGGATTTTTCATTTTATCACCTTCTTAATTATAATTTTTTTCCTTAATTCTTTTTTTTATCTTTTCAATTTCAATATCATCATCTGTTAGTAATAAATCTTTACAAATTTTTTCAAAACTATCATTATTTTCTAATTTATATTTTTCACATTTCTCTAAACTACTTATAGCAATATATGTTATAATTCTATTTGTATAATCAAAAAATAGTAATTATACGGGAAAAATTCAAACATTATAAATAATATTATTAGGAGGAAAATGTATGAAATACGTAGTTGTTGGAACATCACACTTCGGATACGAAGCTGTTCAAACTATTTTAAAAAACGAGCCTAATGCTGAAATTCACTTATACGAAAGAGGCGCTGGTGCTTCATTTATGGGTTGAGGTAGCCAATCTTATTTAGATGGGACATCTAAAGCATTATCTGAACTACACTTTGCAACAGAGGAGTCTTACCGTTCTCAAGGTATTAACATCCACTGTAACAGCGATGTTGTAGGATTAAATTCACAAGAAAAATACGTTGTTGTTAAAACAGCAGCCGGCGAAGAAAAACAAAGTTACGATAAATTATTATTAAGTCCTGGTGGAGCTGCAATTAAACCCCCATTCGAAGGAATTGAATTAGAAAACATCCACACTTTCCGTGGACCAGAAGACACTCAAGCTGTATACGATTGTATGCAAAACAGTAAAAAAGCAGTAGTAGTTGGTGGTGGATACATCGGTCTTGAAGTAGCAGAATCTTATGCTAAACACGGTATCGACGTAACTGTTGTTGACTTTGCTCCAAGAATCTTAAACACTTACCTAGACCAAGAACTTACTGATATTCTTACTGAAGAAGGTGCTAAACACAACCTTAAAGTTCGTGGTGGAGAAAAAGTTCTTTCATTCAAAGGTGAAAATGGAAAAGTTACAGCTGTAGTAACAGACAAAGGTGAATACGAAGCAGATACAGTTATCGTTTCTGTTGGTGTTCGTCCAGATGCATCTTGGTTAAATGGAGAATTAGAAATGACAGAACGTGGTTTTGTTGTTACTAACGAATACTTAGAAACATCTGCAAAAGACGTTTACGCTGGAGGAGATTCAACTCTTCTTCCATACGCTCCAACTCGTGGAGAATTACCAATAGCTCTTGCTACATTAGCTCGTCGTCAAGGTGTTGTAGCAGCATTAAACGCTAAAACTAAAATGCCTGCAGTAAACGGTACTTCAGCATTATCATTCTTTGATTACAAATTCGTAAGTACTGGATTATCTCAAAATGGTGTAGGTCTATATGATGGTAAAGTAGCTTCTAAATATGTAGAGGAAAGAATTTATCCTGATTTCATGAGAAAAGAAAACAATCTAGTTCACATGAAGATCTACTTCGACGAAGATACGCACAGAGTTCTAGGAGCTCAATTTATGTCTAAACATGACGTATCTAGCGCTATCGCAGCTTTATCTATAGCTATCGCATCTGAATGGACATTAGAACAATTAGCGCTTGCTGATATATTCTTCCAACCAGAATTCGACCGTCCATGGCACTTCATTAACGTATTAGCTATGGCAGCTCTAGACTACAAATTAGGTGGAGCAGACAAATTACTATTTTAGTAAAACAATAAAAAGTTCGCAGAAAAATTACTGCGAACTTTTTTATTCTGAAATTACTTGATCTAAATTTGATACTATTCTTGCTCTTCCTTGTACTTTAAAGTTTACGATATTATCAAAAATATTTAGAATTATAACTTCTCCCTTATTTAATATTTCTAAAGCTTCTTCATTATTTGTCTTCTTAGTAATAACTTTTACATTATCTACTTCAGCTCTAATAATAATATAACTACTTTCTTTCATAATCTACTCCTATTAATACTATAACTTAATTTTATATTGAATGTCCTTAACTAATTCTGTATCTTCTAAGAAAATACCAGTTTTCTTACTTGTAACTGTTTTAGAACCAATTTTTTTGATTCCACGCATTGCCATACACATATGTTCAGCTTCTATAATTACATAAACACCTTTTGGTTGTAATTGCTCTTCTATTGCATTAACAAGCATTAGTGTCATATCTTCTTGAATTTGAAGTCTACGACTAGCACTTTCTACAAGGCGGGCTAATTTACTAAGCCCTGTAATCTTCTTATTATTTGGTACATAAGCTATGTGACAAACTCCATAAAAAGGTAGCATGTGATGTTCACATAGAGAATAGAACTGAATATCCTTTACTAAAATAGGTTCATCATTATCTGATTCAAAAAATGTATTGATTTCCTCTTTCGGATCAACATTTGTTTTAGATAATAACTCTTCATACATTTTTACACATCTTTTTGGTGTATCTAATAATCCAGCTCTCGATGTATCTTCTCCAATATTTTCTAATAATGTTTTTATAAGTTCTTGTGATTGTTCTTTATTTTTCAAAACTATCCTCCATTTTTTATAAAAAAAAGAGCTACTAAGTAGTAACTCCTCTTTTTTGAATTAAATTGTTATTATTTAACTGCGTCTTTAAGAGCTTTACCAGCTTTGAATGCAGGAACTTTGCTTGCAGCGATTTCAATAACTTCGTTAGTTTGAGGGTTGCGTCCTTTACGAGCAGCTCTTTCTCTTACTTCAAAGTTACCAAATCCGATAATTTGGATTTTTTCACCTTTAGCTAAAGTTTCTTCAACTGTTTCTACGAATGCTTCAATAGCTGCAGTTGCTTGTTTTTTTTGTAGTCCTGATTTCTCAGCAACTTTTGAAATTAATTCTGATTTGTTCATTAATTCTTTACCTCCATTATTGAGTAACGGTTCTACCGTTTCACTTATTAAATATTACCATATAAATCGCTAATAATCAAGGTTTTATTACCGAATTTTAGCGTTTTTTAAGCATTTTTGCAATATTTTTAACAATTCTTTTGATTTTTTCTATTTATACAATAATGTATCGACTGATTTTACTCAAATTTATTTAATTCTTCTGCTGCCATTTTATTCATAAGGTTATTAACACAGTCCTTAATGCTTAGTCCTTCATAAAGAACCTTATAAATATTTTCAGTTATAGGCATATAAACGTCGTATTCTTTTGATAAGAAATAGCAAACTTTTGTAGTTCGCACCCCTTCAGCTACCATGTCTAATTTTTCAATAGCTTCTTCTAATGAATATCCTTGCCCGATTAAATAACCACAATTATAGTTTCTTGAATGCTTAGATGTACATGTCACTACTAAATCACCTATTCCACCAAGTCCTAAGAACGTCATTTCATCAGCCCCTAGTTTTTTCCCTAATCGTGTTATCTCAATTAGTCCACGTGTTAATAGTGCTGCTTTGGCATTATCACCATAGGCCATTCCATCAATCATTCCACATCCAAGAGCAATAATATTTTTAAGTGCACCACCAACTTCAACACCGATTATATCTTTATTAACATATATTCTAAAATATTTATTATGGAATATTTCTTGAGCTATTTTATTCAATTCATCATTTTTAGATGCAATAGCAACTACTGTGGGATTTCTTAAAATTAACTCTTCTGCATGAGAAGGACCACTTAGTACACCTACTCCTTTTAGTTTATCACTATCAATTTCATCAGATATGACTTCTGACATTCTCTTATTAGTTTCCATCTCTAATCCTTTAGAAACATGAATGATAAACTTAGGTCGTTCTAAATATCCGTTAATATCCCTTGCTACTTCTCTCATTACTTTTGTAGGAACTGCTATAACAATTACATCTGCAAATTCGACTGCTTCTTTTAAACTACTAGTAGCAACAACTTCTTTT
>CALIWM010000305.1:0-2398 GCA_938046645.1 uncultured Gemella sp.
TTTCATATATTTTCCTCCTAAATTAATATTAAAATTTTCCCGTATAATTTCTATTGTATTATTATACAAATAGTATTATAACATATAACACCAAAATATAAAAATAATATGCTTGAAAAAAATGATTAGAATGGCTTTGTTATCGTTTTATCTTTAAAGAAAATATGTTTTTAATTATAAACAATTTTGTTAAATATTTATTTTAAAATTAAATTGAATATTATTATATATCACCTATTGAATTTTATGATTTGACTTTTTTTGACTTTTGTTTTATTATATATTTCAGTAGATAAAGAAAAATACAGAAAAAAATTTTTAAGAGGTTATTAATATGATTAAACCATTATTTGATAATGTATTATTAAAAAAAGTTGAGGAAGAAAAAGCAACTACCAGTGGAATAGTTTTAGCTTCAAAAGAAGAAACTTCAAATATTGCGATTGTAGTTGCTTTAGGAGAAAGCTGTTTATTATCAAAAGATAATGACGGAGAACTTTCTGAGGGAAGTAAAGTAGTATTTTCAGATAATTATAAAAAAGTTAATTTTAAAAATGAAGAGTACTATTTAGTAAATGAAGAAGAAGTTCTAGCTGTTATTGAAGATTAGGAGGAAACATGGTTAAAGAATTAAAATTTTCAGAAGATGCTCGCCAATCGATGAAAGTTGGTGTTGATAAATTGGCAAATGCTGTCAAAATTACATTAGGACCAAAAGGAAGAAATGTAGTTTTAGATAGAAAGTTTGGTTCTCCACTAATTACTAATGATGGGGTATCAATTGCTAAAGAAATAGAATTAGAAGATCCATATGAAAACATGGGAGCGAAATTAGTAGCTGAAGTTGCTAATAAAACAAATGAAATCGCAGGTGATGGAACTACGACTGCAACTATTCTTGCACAGGCTATGATAACTGAAGGTCTAAAAAACGTTACTAGTGGAGCTAATCCTATCGGTATACGAAAAGGTATGGAAAGAGCGGTGAAAGTAGCTGTTGAACGTCTTCGTGAAATTAGCGTGACGGTAGATTCTAAGGATAAAATAGCTCAAGTAGGTGCTATTTCTGCAGCTGACGAAGAAATCGGAAAATTCATTTCAGAAGCTATGGATAAAGTTGGGAATGATGGTGTCATAACTATTGAAGAATCACAAGCGCTTGATACAACTTTAGAAGTAGTAGAAGGGATGCAATTTGATAGAGGATATTTATCTCCGTACATGGTCAGTGATACAGAAAAAATGATTGCTGATTTAGATAATCCTTATGTTCTTGTTACTGATAAAAAAATTAGTGCTGTTCAAGAAATCTTACCAGTATTAGAAGAAGTAGTTGCAGCAGCTAAACCTTTATTAATTATTGCAGATGATGTTGAACAGGAAGCTGTTGCGACACTTGTCGTAAATAAATTACGTGGTACATTTAATGTTGTAGCTGTAAAAGCTCCAGGATTTGGAGAAAGAAGAAAAGCTATATTAGAAGATATTGCTATATTAACTGGTGGAACATTAATTACTGATGATTTAGGTTTAGAATTAAAAGATGCTAACATAACAATGCTTGGAAAAGCTGCTAAAGTAAATGTAACTAAAGATAATACTGTTATTGTTGGTGGTAAAGGTGATAAAGAAAAGATTGAAAGCAGAACACAACAGATTAAAGCATTGTATGCAGAATCGAGTTCAGAATTTGACCGTGAGAAATTACAAGAAAGATTAGCCAAATTATCAGGTGGGGTAGCTGTAATTAAAGTAGGAGCAGCAACAGAGACTGAACTAAAAGAAAGAAAACTTAGAATTGAAGATGCTTTAAATTCAACTAGAGCAGCTGTAGAAGAAGGTATTGTTCCTGGAGGAGGAACAGCGCTGGTTCAAGTAATCTCTGAGGTTGAAAAACTAGAAGCAACAGGTGATGAACAAACTGGAATTAATATTATTAAAAAAGCTCTAGAAGCACCTGTTCGTCAAATTGCAGAAAATGCTGGGTTAGAAAGTAGTGTTATTGTAGCTAAACTTAAAGAGGTTGAAGTTGGGTATGGATTTAATGCTGCTACTGAAGAATGGGTTGATATGATTAAAGCTGGTATTGTAGATCCGACTAAAGTAACTCGTTCTGCCTTGCAAAATGCGGCAAGTGTATCAAGTTTATTCTTATCAACAGAGGCAGTAGTAGCAGATGTTTCAAAGGATGAGCCAATACAACCTCAGATGCCAATGATGTAATAAATTATTAGTAAGACAAATAATTTGAATATTTTTCTATGATATTAGAGAAATTATCAAAGTTTTGTACTAGCTTAGCCCTTTTTTCATAGAAGAACTTATATGGATCAGGCTTTTTATAGTCAGTTTTTCTTAAAACACCTTCATCAACAAGGAATACTTCATAGTACATTTT
>CALIWM010000306.1:0-3381 GCA_938046645.1 uncultured Gemella sp.
CACGTGGTGTTAATAGGAATATTTTATTTTTTCTATCCTCTAATCCCTTAAGGTGATATTTATTTACATCAATAAAAATTTTCCCTTCTTTAACACCGTAATAAATGTCATCATAAAAATAATTATCAAATAACACTTTCTCAACATAATCTTTTTGTTTCTGTGTGTTTAATGAGATAATTACTTTATAATTATTCGTTAATTTTTCACGTATTTCCTTAGCTAAATATTCTTCACTTGAATAATAAGCCAAATCAATTATATCTAAATTGTAGTTTTTTTCTATAATCTTATCATTTAGTTTTAAAGTAGATAAATAGTATTTTTTTGTATCTAAATTTTGAATCTTTTCAAATGCTATATTATCAATTACATCTTGATAAATATAACTTCTATTCATTTCCTGTAAACTTGTTAAAAAATATTCTCTTAATCCTTCTATTTTTTCTAAAATTTTATGATAATTATCGTAGAAGACTATAGTATCATCGTTTAAATAATCAGCAACACTATATGTATTTTCATAAATTAAATTCGAGAAACTCTCTAAATCACTGAAATCTCCTGTTGCTCTATAAATTTCTATTTTTTCTTTAAGGTAAGTGCTAATCTCTTGATAATTTTCATCTTCTTGTATCTTTTTATCATCCAACTTAGCAAGTATTTTTTCTACAACTATATCTTTTTCTTCAGAAGTAAGGAAAAAATCACTTGTTGGATAAATAACTGCACTATCAATTCTATCTAGAGATCTTTGAGTAATTTCATCAAAAATCCTCATACTATCAAGCTCATCATCAAAGAAATCTAATCGTATCGGCTTTTCACTTAGAGGACTAAAAATATCAACTATACTACCTCTTTTTGAAAATTCTCCAACTACATCAACACTATCAACTCGTCGGTATCCCATATTTACAAGTTTTCTTTGTAATTCATCAAAACTTATAACAGTATCCTCATTAATTTCAAAACTATTATTTTTGAAATCACTAGGATTCTTTACCGTTCTATATATAGCTTCTATTGGAATAATAATTATGCTTTGTATATTGTGAACTAAGTTTTCAAGTACTTTTATCGAATTCTGGACTAGATCATTACTTTTAGATGTATGTCGTTTTAGTATATCTATTTCTGGATAAATATAAGTTTCTCCCTCAAAATCACTTAAAATTGCAAATAACTCTTCAGCCTCAGCTTTACTTTGCGATAACACAACAACAGTCTTATTACTTTGTTTATACTCATTATATATCTCCAAAGCACGTGTCGTTAAATTTTGTCCATAAATACCAATATTTTTATGTTTTTTTTCTTAGGAATTTTTAATAGAAATTGACATACTCCCTTTTTTTGCATTTTTATATTTTTTTTCAAATTGTAAATCAACTATTTCTAACAGACTATCTTTTATCATATACGCTCCTTTCCACGATAAATAGCAGCAAAAGAAACTATCTTTCTCTAATGCTGCATTTATTCTTCTAATTATATTTATTCATCAAATCTACAAAATTCATTTTAGAAAAATCTTCAATACAGTTTATACTTTTCGAATAAATTTTTTCAATTTCAACCATTTCATCTTTTGAAAATCTTCCTAATACATAATCAACTACCTTCATTGGTGGAGTTGGTCTATCAATACCAATTTTTAATCGATTAAACTTTTCTGTTCCAAGGTGACTAATTATACTCTTAATACCATTATGTCCACCGCTACTTCCTTTAGCTTTAAGTTTAAAGTTAGCAGTTTTTGTATCCAAGTCATCATAGATTATCAAAATATCTTCTATATCAATTTCAAAATAATCATAAAACTTCCCTACTGCTTCTCCAGATAAATTCATATATGTTGTAGGTTTAATTAATAAATATTTAATTCCATTGTGATACGTCATAGCATATTCTGCATTGAACTTTGTTTTATCAAAACTTACATTCCAAGATTTCGCTAGTTCATCTAGAACCATAAAACCAATATTATGCCTTGTATTTTCATATTGTTTTCCTGGATTTCCTAATCCAACTATTAATTTCATAGATTATCCTCTCTTTATTTTATTTACTATCGAAAATATGACTTAAAGAAGGCAACGGACTCCGCTGCCTTCTCTAAGCTTAATTTAATTAATTATTATTCAAAAAGAACACTTACAGGCTCGTTATTGTGGATTTTGTAAATAGCTTTAGCTATTAAATCACCTACACATAACGGTACCATTTTATCTAATTTTTTCTCTTCTGGTATATCAATTGTGTTAGCATATACTAACTCTTTAATTGGAGAATTTTCAATTCTATCTAATGCTTGTCCACTTAATACAGCATGTGAGCAACTTGCATAAACTTCTTTTGCTCCTCTATCTTTAAGTGCTTGAGCTCCTAAAGTAATTGTTCCCGCTGTATCAATAATATCATCAATAAGAATACATGTTTTTCCTTCAATGTTACCTACAATATTCATAACTTCAGCAACATTTGGTTTTGGTCTTCTCTTATCGATAATTGCGATTGGCGTATTTAATGCATCTGCTAGTTTTCTAGCACGTGTTACACCACCGTGGTCTGGTGATACAACAACCACTTCTTCCATATCTGGAAGTTTTTCTTTGAAATATTTTGCAATAATTGGTACACACATAAGGTGATCAACTGGAATATCAAAGAAACCTTGAATTTGAAGTGCATGAAGATCTAATGCGATTATACGGTCCGCTCCTGCTACTTCTAATAAGTTAGCTACTAGTTTAGCAGTAATTGGTTCACGACTTCTTGCTTTTCTATCTTGACGTGCATATCCATAATATGGAATTACAACGTTAATAGTGTCCACTGAAGCACGTTTAAGTGCATCTATCATAATTAATAAGGTCATTAAGTTGTCATTTACAGGTCCACTAGTTGATTGTAATACGAATACTTCGCTACCACGTACACTTTCCTCTATATTAATTGAAACCTCTCCGTCACTGAATTTCTTTACACTACATTTGCTCAATTCTACTCCTAGTGACTTCGCTACTTGTTTTGCTAATGGAATGTTAGCATTTAATGAAAACAGCTTTAATGGTTTATCTACAAGCATATTAAATTTTTCTCCTTAAAATTTGGTTCGATAGTAATACAGATGTATTCCGTTAATAATTATAGCATAAATATTATATAATTTCTACTGTTATCAAGTATAGACCAATTAAAATTCATCAATTTTTTTACTATTTATATTTATTCTTCTTTCTATAGAACTATATTATTATATATTTTATACATATCTCCTTTTGATCTTACAAATAATTCATAATCTGTACTAGTGATTTTAATTTTTTTACTTATTTTATTTTTTCCAAAATTTCCTTTACATTTTCCAAATTAATG
>CALIWM010000307.1:0-3952 GCA_938046645.1 uncultured Gemella sp.
ACAAAAAAGAAGTGCAAGGGAAGAAAGTATAAAAGAAGCTTGTTCAAGAATTACATCGATTCTTGCAGATAATAAGATAAAAGCACAGGTAACTGGAAGACCAAAACATATCTATAGTATTTATAAAAAAATGGTTAAACAAAATAAAAGTTTTGATCAGATTTATGATTTATTAGCTGTTCGTGTCCTGGTAGATAGCGTAGCAGATTGTTATGCTACTTTAGGTCTTGTAAATAATCTTTGGGTACCTATTCCAGGAAGAATCAAAGATTATATTGCGATGCCAAAACCTAATATGTATCAATCACTTCATACTACGGTAATTGCACCAGATGGACAAACTTTAGAAGTTCAAATTAGGACTTATGAAATGCATGAAATTGCCGAGAAAGGGATTGCTGCGCACTGGGCATATAAAGAAGGTAAGAGGGTTAATAAAAATAATAACTTCTATGAAAAATTAAATTGGTTCCAAAAAATTGCAGAAAACGATGAAACAGAAGCAACTGCTGAAAGTTTTATGGAATCATTAAAAGTAGATTTATTGAGTGATAAAATTTATGTGTTTACACCAAATAGTGATATTATTGAATTACCGAAAGGTTCATGCATTGTAGACTTTGCATATGCGATTCACTCAGAAGTCGGTAATAAGATGGTAGGAGCTACTGTAAATGATAAAATCGAGCCATTCGATTACGTATTATCAACTGGTGAAATTTGTGATATTCGTACTAGTAAAAATTCTACTGGACCTAATCGCTCATGGTTAGAGATAGCTACATCATCTCAGACTAAGTCAAAAATTAAAGCATTCTTTAAAAAAGCAGCTCGTGAAGAAAACTTAGTTAAAGGAGAAATCTTATTAAAAGATGAGATTAAAGCTAATAACTTTGATATAGATGAGGTTTTAACTGAAGAAAATATCAATACTGCTCTTAATAAATATAAATTTGCTAATCTTGAAGAAGTGTATGTTGCTATTGGTTATGGTGGAATTACGGCTAATAAAGTATTTGCTAGATTGACTGAGAAAATTAGAAAAGAAAAGATGACTCAAGCAAAAATTGAGAAACTTTTTAATGCAGAAGAGAATAAAAAAATAGTAACTGAAACGGGTGTCTATGTTAAGGGTGTAGATAATATTCTTGTAAGATTATCTAAGTGTTGTCAACCGATTCCTGGAGATGAGATAGTAGGTTTTATTACAAAAGGTCGAGGAGTTACCGTTCATAGACATAATTGCCCAAACTTAAGTGAAGAAGATCATGCAAGATTATTGGATGTTGAATGGGTAGAAAGCTTAAATGCACGTCGTTATAGTGTAACACTACAAATCCACGCTTTTGATAGAGATTTGTTATTGCAAAACGTTCTATTAACATTAAGTGAAAGCAGGGTTGAGATTAAAAAACTTAATTCTGAATCGAAAGCTGACAAAACTTGTGTTATTACGATAGGGATATATGTAAAAAACGTTAGCGAATGCGATTATATGATTAAAAAATTACGACAAATTCAAGACGTATATAGCGTAGAAAGAATAGTTAAATAGGTGAATATATGAAGATCATATTACAAAAAGTTAAAAAAGCTAGTGTAAGTGTTGATAATAAAGTTGTTGGTAGTATTGATAAAGGATACTGTCTTTTAGTAGGTGTTCATAAAGAATCTACAGAGGAAGATGCGAAATACTTAGCGAAAAAGGTAGCACAAGCACGCTTATTTGAAGATGAAAATGATAAAATTAACTTGAGTCTAAAAGATGTTGGAGGAAGCATTTTATCAGTTTCACAATTTACATTATACGCTGACACGAAAAAAGGTAATAGACCAAGTTTTACAAGTGCTGCTGGAGCAGAAAAAGCTAATGAATTATATGAAAAATTTAATGAATTTTTGAGAGAAGAAGGTGTAACAGTAGAGACTGGTATTTTTCAAACAATGATGGAAGTTAATATTGTTAATGATGGTCCGATTACTATTGTTTATGAAAAACTATCAGCAGGAAATTAATTATGAGAATAAAAAGAAGAAATAAGAATGGAATATTATTCGTAATATCTATACTGTTATTAGTACTCGTTGTAGGAGGCGTAGTAACATATATAGGTGAGAAAATGAATTTGACACCTAATTCTGAAAATAATATTACTATTGCAAAAGAAATTGAAATTAGAACAGGACCAGATGATACTTATCCAACATTAAAAAAAGTGACAGCTGGAGATAATGTTGAAATGTTAAGCAAATCTGAAACTTGGTATGAAGTTAAAACAAAAGATAGTTTTGTGGGATGGATACCAGGTTGGAGTATTTTAGGAACTGGTCAGAAAAGTCCTGAAGATCAAAATAAGGAAAAATTAGCTTCTTATTCAGTCTTATTGAATCCTGTTAATTCACAAGAAGAGAAGATTGATTATAAAGGAATATCTTCTAAAGCTTATAATTTAAAACTAGCTAAACAATTAAAAGAGACATTAGAAAAAGACGGAATAAAAGTAATATTAACTAGAGACAATGACGATTCGTATCCTTCAAAAGAAGATATTCTAAAAATTGCTGCAGAGAACTCAGTAGAAATGTTAATTGATATTGATACTAATAATGACAGCAACAAAGAAGTTTTTGGTGTAAAAGTATACTATGGAACACAAGAATCATCTATTGTGGCAAGAAGCATTGAGAAAAATCTTTCTGAACACTATATTTCGAAAATATCATCATCTGAGAAACAGGCGAATTTCCCTCAATTGAGTGATAAATTGCCTCAGGTAAAAATAATTTCGGCTAATATAGGAAATAAAATTGATGTTGATTTATTAAATAATGAAATAGCTAATAAACAATTTATCGAATCTCTAAAAGATGGTTTAGAGGGATACTTATATTATTTAATCAATATTGATAATTATAATGCAAAACGAAAAGAACAGTTACTTAACTTACCACAAAAAGGACTTTCTGTTCCTATGTATTATATGAAACAAGATGCATATAAAAATATAGCATATGGTCTTGATGGTAAGAAAACAATTGAGGATAATGGTGACGCTATTATCTCACTAGCGATGATTGCAAAATATATCGGTAAAGATGAAGCAACTGTAGAAGAGCTTGCTTCTTGGGCTGGTAATAAGTACTATATCAGAAACCAAGGAACTCAACCTACGATTATTACAGCTTTTGCTGAAAAATATAACTTTAAAGTTGAACGTATTGAAACTGATAAATTAGTAGAAAACTTAGAAAATGCCTTAAGAGATAATAAACCTATACTTGTTAGACTAAAATCTGGAGTATTTGGAGATAGAGTAACATATAAAGTAATTCGTGGATTTGAAGATGATAAATTTTATATAAATGATCCAAATGATGATGATGTTAAACTTACAAGTTATAATGGTTTTACAGAAAATGATATAAAAAATAACCTTGCTCAAGCATGGGTGTTTAGTAAATAGGAAAAAAGATTAATCTAGAGGAATTCTAGGTTAATCTTTTTTATTTAAAATGAATATCATAATTATTTAATAATTAATGTGCTTCCATCCATTTCAGCTGGTTTTTCCAATCCTAATAAATCAAGCATTGTTGGAGTAATATCAGCCAGTTTTCCATCTGTTCTCAATTTTACATCTTTCATATCGTTTGTGATGAAAATAAATGGAACAGGGTTTACAGTGTGAGCTGTATGAGGTTCTCCAGTTTCAGGATTTACTAATAAGTCAGCATTTCCATGATCCGCAGTAATTAATACCGCACCGTCTAATTCTAATACTTTTCTTACAATTTGTCCAGTACAGTTATCTACCGCTTGACAAGCTTGAATAACAGCATCAACATTTCCTGTATGTCCAACCATGTCAGGATTTGCGAAGTTTAATACAACTGTGTCAACTTTTCCAGTATTTAATTCTTTAATTAGGTTCTCTTTAACTTCATAAGCACT
>CALIWM010000308.1:0-1522 GCA_938046645.1 uncultured Gemella sp.
TGCGGGGGTGACTCAACAAAATCGATTTCTACGAAATCACGATTTTTGAGTCACTCCCTATATCATAATGATAGCTGTTATTGATTATTTAGAATATTGTTGACAATAATTTTAGGTGGTAGTATACTTAATTTACAACAAAGACTACGAATGTAGACGAATAAAAATATTTAACAGATAGGTGTGATTAATATATGGTAAAAAATGAAACATATTTAATTGAAGGGATGAGCTGTGCTTCTTGTGCAGCACATATTGAAGATAGTTTAAAACAGGTTGACAATTTATCCGACGTCAATGTGAATCTTGCAACAAGTAAACTTACTCTTTCTAGAGGAGAAGGAATAGATAGAACTGAAGTAGAAAAGATTGTAGAAAAATTAGGATATAAGCTTACTTATGTTTCTAGTATAGAAGAGAGAACTTTTATATTAGAAGGAATGAGTTGTGCAACGTGTGCGAAAAATATAGAAGATACGATTTCATCTTTAGATGGAACAGAAGAAGCAGTTGTAAATTTTGCTACTGAAAAGATGGTAGTAAAATTCGATAAAGAAAAATTAAGTGTTGCTGAAATAGAGAAAAAAGTAGAAGAAGCGGGGTATAAAGCTAAATTAGAGATAGATAATTCGGTAGATGATCAAGCTGAGAAAAAACAACAAGAAATTGATGGTATTTGGAAAAGATTTATTTATTCAGCTATATTTGCAGTACCTGTGTTATACATAGCGATGGCTGAGATGATAGGGTTACCTACGTTGGAAAGTTTAAGTCCAATGGGAAATCCAAAATTATTTTCAACTGTACAACTAATTCTAGTGTTACCTGTTTTGTATCTTGGTAGAAAATTCTTTACTGTAGGAATTAGAGCTCTTCTTAGAAGAAAGCCTAATATGGATTCTCTAGTAGCATTAGGAGCTGGAGCAGCATTTTTATACAGTATTTATTCAACAGTTTTAGTGTATTCTGGTGATGAACACGCAGCTATGCACCTATACTATGAATCAGCTGCAGTGATTTTAACGCTTATTACACTAGGTAAATACTTTGAAGGAGTATCGAAAAGTCGTACTACAAATGCTATTAGTAAGTTGGTCGGATTGGTACCAAAAACTGCTAATTTAATTATAGATGGTGAAGAACATGTTGCAGCAGTAGATGAAATATCTACAGGTGATATACTACTTGTTCGTCCTGGTGAAAAAGTACCTCTTGATGGAGTCGTGATTGAAGGTCGTTCGACTGTAGATGAATCGATGTTAACAGGGGAAAGTATCCCAGTAGAAAAAGAAATAAATAGTAAAGTTGTCGGAGCTAGTATTAATAAAACAGGTGTTTTTAAAATGAAAGTTACTAAAGTGGGTAAAGACACTACTTTATCACAGATTATTAAACTTGTAGAAGATGCTCAAAATTCTAAAGCTCCGATTGCCAAACTTGCAGATAAGATCTCAGGAGTGTTTGTTCCTATTGTTATTGGTTTAGCATTAGTCGCTGGAATTTTATGGTATTTTGTTGGAGA
>CALIWM010000309.1:0-19429 GCA_938046645.1 uncultured Gemella sp.
CACCAACACTTTCATAATCAAAATAAATTGTGAATAAGTAATATTATACCAAAAAACAAGTCAAAAGATTAGAAAATCACGCAAAAATAATTACTGAACCATTATCCCACTATTAACAAGATACAATTTAGTAAGAAATAAAAAAACAAGGTCAAAAAACCTTGTTCTTATTACTATACCGGCGGCCGTCAAAAATTAGTTAAAATTAACAAAATAGAAAAACAAGAACTGTGATTTATCAGGGCTTTGTCACTTACTTAATAGTATTGAAATTTTAAAGGTTGACCAAATGGGTGACCAAAAAATTTTCTGTGTGATATAATTGTAACATTTTTCTAGTATAATGTTATCAAAGGAGGTTTGGAAAATGAAAAAATTACTTAGTCTATTACTTTTAGGAATTGCTACTATATTCCTAATATCTTGTTCCAAGCAAAATACTCTTGACGGAAAATATTATAACCAATATGATTATCTAATACTTGAAATTAAAGGAAATCAAGGAACATATCATGAAAATCACAATCATCCGATAACTAATGTAGATTCTCAAAATAAAACATTTAGTTTTTCAGCTTCTGGAAGAGAATATGTTGCAACCTATGATATTAAAAAAGATGGGACTTTAACATTTGATACAGGAAACTTCCTAACAGGAGGAAATAAACAAACAGTTTATAAAAAAGATAGTGAAGCCTATAAGAAAAATATAAAAAAATGACTTAGAGACTTTCTCTAGGTCATTTTCTTGTGATTAAAAGGAGTTTCGCATGTCGTTTGGCTTCTATTTCTGTCATTTGTTGCGGATTCCAAGCATAGCTAATAGATTGTCCCTTGTCATACAATCCCCAGATTTTGAATTTTGGATAACATTGTTTTACCAAAGAGACGAATTGAGTATCTGCCAACTCTGGTAAGTCAATATCTGAAATGAAGTTTGATTGATTTATTAAATAGTTGAACTTATCTAGTGCATTAGGTTCAAATTCATTGTAATCAGAGATGATATAGTCTTTCACTTGGTCAAAGTAACCAATGATGTGTTTGTTTTTTCTGGTTAGATAATCTTCTACAATTTGTTTTGCAGATAGTCTATTGATGTCTAATTCAAAGTTTAAGAAGTCTGTCAAACGAGTTTTAAGAGCTTGGCCAGAAACTTGTAATGCTATTTCTACCTCTTGAAAAGCCATTTGCTGATAAAAAATCTTAGTTAGAAGCACAATATCAGGCATTAAGAGAAAAGCTGAGTAAAAATTGGCTTCCCTTTCTTGTAAAGAATCATCATGAAAATCAGTGAATACTCGCCCACTGTGATGTAATAAGATGTGTCCTAATTCATGACATTTTGTGAAATTTTGACGATTGATAGAATCGCTATCTTGATAGGAAATCGTTAAAACATCATCATTGATATTAAAACCTGCTATATCTATTCGGATATGGTGAGGAATAACCAGTATATTTTTCTTGTTAACTTCATAATTGAAGTAATCCTGAAAAGTATAATGAAGAGGATGTACTTTATTTAATTTCATGAATGGATAAAGTGTTTGTTTGACACGATTCCAAACATTAAAGTAAATTCTTTGCACGAAACATCAGTCTTTCTTTTCTTTATTCATAGCCTTAATGGCTTTTTCTCTCTCTAACAGAAATTCTCTCAAATCTTCTTCTAGTATTTTTTTCTCTTCATCAGATAAATTTTTAGAAGTTTTCCGATATAGAACTTCAAATGTTGATAAGTCAATCTCATCAGAATTTTTGTAGTCAGACTTACCTAAAAGATAATCCGTCGAAACATTATAAAACTGCGCAAACTTTTCTAATGTTTCTGAAGACGGTTTTCTTCGTCCATTTTCCCATTGGGCATATGAAGGTTGCGATATATTTAAACTTTTAGCTATATCGTTTTGTGTCAGATTGGCTTCTAAACGCAGAGCCTTTAAGCGTTCAGGGAACATTTTTGTACCTCTTTAAAAAAATTTCTTTTTTTTTTTACAAAAAACTCTTGACAATATAGTCACAAGACTATATAATATAAATATAGTCAGTTGACTATAGAATAATTTTGCTAGACTTGACCTAAAAAGTGAAATTAACTTCAATAAAGAATAGACAAGGCAATTTAGCAAAATAGTTAAATTTGTCCTTTGAAAATTGAATAAAAAAGTGCGTCAGACAACCTCACTCAAGCTTAGCTGACCAACACACAATAATCATTTAGCAATTATTATTGTACAGGTTTTATCGCAAAAAGTCAAGGAGGTTGGAGTAGATGAATACAAAAATCTTTGGAGTTATCTCACGCACTCGGCTTTTTGCCCCTCTTGACCGGATAACAAAGGGGAACTGCTGGCGCTGGTGGCGTCGGAAATGCTGACAGGTAAGATACGTTCTGCTGGGGTAAGCATAGGCGGTTAATCGTGGCTATAGTGAAGTGAGATGACTATAATAACAGAGATTAGTCAAGTACAGCTATAGGGCGGTGATAACAACAATGAGTGTGCGACGATATGAGCACGCCCTAAACAGGACTTCCTGTTTAGAAGAGTAGAAAATTAAGGCAATATTAAATCTCAATATAATATAGTGTTGCCTACTCAAAATATCCATAAATACTTCCTTGCTGAAGGATGTGAGATTTTGCTTTGCTAAGTACTCTTTTCTTTGTTGAAAAAGGGCTGATGTTTAACTTTTCATCTAAAGCATAAATAGAAAAGCGATATTTATGAGACGTACCCTTTGGTGGCTTTGGCCCTGCATAACGGTGTATACCATAGGCTATTCCTTGTAGGGCACCGTTTAAGTCTGTTACAACTTTTCCAGAAGCAATAGCGGCGGGGATATTATCCATTGCAGGGATATTCCAAATGACCCAATGCGTGAAATTTTTGATAGGATGGCTCACATCCTCCAAGGTGATAATTAAACTCTTTGCCTGTAGGGAAAGATTGTCGATTATAAATTTGGGGGAAATATCTCTCCCGCGCCCTGTATTTTCCAGCGGAAATCTTTCTCCATCCTTCATTCCTATACATCTGAATTCAAGTTGTCTTATCCCCATTTTATGTTCCTTTCATGATTTTTATACCTTTTACAGTCAGGCAGTTTTTTATGAAATTACAAATCATATATAGTATGATTTTCTCCTTTACACTATTATCATACCATTTTCTACTCTTTTAAGCAGGAATCATCTGTTTAGACGAGTAGAAAACACTTAAACAAATACAAATGATTGACAATGTAAACTATATGGATTACAATAAATAATGAAAGGTGGTGGCGTTTATGGCAACTGTACCAACTCAAATTCGGATTGATGAAACTGTAAAAGCCCAAGCAACTTCATTATTTAATGACTTGGGGATGGATATGTCTAGTGCAGTCAATATTTTTCTTCGTCAATGTCTATTGCGTGGTGGGCTTCCTTTCACGGTTGAACTTCCCAATTATAGTCAAAAGACCTTAGACGCTCTGGCAGAAGCTAAGCGTATTTCTCGTGATGAAACGGTTGCTTCTTATGACAATCTAGCAGATTTAAAGAAAGCTCTGGACGCTTAGATGTATCAAGTCAAGTTCACCTCTGCTTTTAAAAAGAGCTATAAACGGATTAAAAAGCGAGGTTTAGAGATGGCACTCTTAGATGAAGTGATTGAAAAACTCCGTCTAGGTCAGACACTCGAAGAAAAATACCGTGACCACGAACTCAAAGGAAACTTTGTTGGCTTTAGGGAATGCCACATCAAGCCAGATTGGCTCTTGATTTATCTGATTGAAGATGATATTTTGACCCTAACCTTAGCCGATACAGGCAGTCATGCGGATTTGTTTAAGATGTGAAGACAGTTCTTTGTGAGCTGTCTTTTTTGTTTTCTACTCCTTTAAGCTGATGAATGATTAGCCTATCAATGTCCTTTCAAATGGACATTTTAAAAAATTTCCATTCTAAAGGAAAGCGAGGTAAAAATATGAATGATTATGAACAAAGTTTTCGCCGTCTTTATGAGAACTTTGTTTTTTCTTTGAAAATCTATCCCGATAAACATTATCAAAAGGTCTTATGTTATCAAGTGCTAGAAAAAATGGATAAGTTATTTCACGACTACCAAAAACTAGGCTTGCCAACGGTTCAATTAGTCCAATGGAAAAACCACTATAAATTTAAAGTTCAACATAATTACATCATGAATGGAGGTACGACATGAATTATTTTGAACAACGATTCCAACAAATCTATGAGAAGTTCCTTTTCTCCCTTAAAATTTACCATACTAACCCTGCACACTGTGAAACGTGCTATCGAGACTGTCTGAATGAAATGGATAGTCTTTTTTTACGCCATGATACCCATGACCAATTTGCTAAAGAGCTTTTGAATTGTAAAAAGATTTTTCAATTTAAAGTCAAAAAAGCCTATTTTGGAATGTAAGGAGGATAGTATGACCAGAGTAAGAGCACCTGCAGATTAGAAAAGATGAGTTGATTTTTTGACCTAGATAAGTCATAAAACGGTCTAAACAAAATAGAAATTGAGGTAAACATAATGGAAATTACAAAAGTATTCGTTGACCAAAACCAAGTCTTAGGAAATGAGGTCTTTGTCTCAGGTATGGAAGAAGTCCGTGCCAATGATTATAACCCTGTCTCTTATCGTATCTTTGAAATTTCAAGTCGAAAAGAGCCTTCTGCCTTTCTCATTGTAGAAGGGTTTAAAATGTCAGATGTCCCTGAAGGGCGCCAAAAGGTTGTCTTCCCTCGTGGGATTGCTATTGAACGCCGTAACTTCCGTTTTGGAGGCAAACACAAACATGAAAATGTTATTGTTGCGGAAGAAATGCGTACGGTAAAGTCTAAATAAGAAATAGAATAGGAGAAACACTATGACTGTAAAATTTGCTACTGATGTGATTGAAACTTTTGATACTGCCAAAACACTTGGAACACTTAATTTTCTTGAAGCTCTTCCTAGTATGAAATGGGAAGATTACCTTGAAGAAGGAACAGGTGAAGAAAAGCGTCGTGAAACAGACGAAGTGGACTATGTAGATGTGAAGCTCTACTCTTCTGCTGTAAACGGGGACATTACCGTAACCGTTCCACCTGAAGCCAAAGTGGCTCAAATGACCGCTGAAAAGAACTACAATGATGAAGTAACGCTTGTAGCTCCTACGGCTCGCTTCTGGTCAAATTCAGAAACTATTAACAATCGCCGTGTCCTGACAAGTGGGGTTAAACTACGAGCTAAAGATGTTGTCTTAGCAGGGAAGCCTGAACCGAAAAAGGAAGGATAAGCGCCTATGAAGCTGTTCACCTATCGGGGGATTCGTGTTCGGAAGTTTCATGAAAAAATCAAACGGCTAACCTTTGCTCTTTTTCTGCTGCCCTTTCTCCTTGGAGGGGGCTTCTTAGCTTACCTGCACCAAGCCCAGCTTCAAAGCCAGTTTCAACATGACCCGCTAACCTACGGGTTTCTTTTTGGTGGGAGTGTATTAGGGTTGTTACTACTAGATGGCTTAGTGCAAGTGATTTGTTACCGAAAATTTCTTTTCTTTAGCCGTCTAGATAGTTTACGGATTCTTTCCCACTTTTTGCTGGATAATAACTTGTATAAGGTCAAGAAAATCAAATCGAATCATCACACGAGGGAACGGATTCTATTACCCAAAGTGTATGTGAAGCGTGACCGTTTTAGTATCACCGTTTCACTCCACCTCCAAGGTAGTCGATTCCAAGACCGTTTTATTGCTCTTGAAAAGTCTCTTGAAATTATGTTTGACGGAGACTTTATGAACAAGCAATTTACCAAAGGCTACGTTTCCTACACCATTGCCATTGACCAATTTTCTGGTCGCTTATCTATCTTTGATGTTAAGATGACCGAAAAAGGCATTTATCTAATGAAAGACGTCTATTGGGATTTCAATAAACACCCACACTTGCTGATTGGTGGTGGAACGGGTGGTGGTAAAACGGTTCTCTTGATGATTCTGATTTGGGTTTTAGCTCAAATTGGCTATGTGGAAATCCTTGACCCGAAACGCTCTGACTTTGTCGGATTGAAAAATATTCCTGTCTTTAAAGGTCGGGTTTACTGGGATAAAAAAGAAATGTTAGCTTGTTTAAAGCGTGCCGAGCAAGAAATGGATAAACGCTATGATTACATGACTAGCCATCCTAACTATCAGGCAGGAAAAAAGTATTATGCCTACGGACTAAAACCTCGCTTTATTGTCATTGATGAGTTGGCAGCCTTAGCTGCTAAATTAGAGCGAGATTATCAATCATCTGGAGACTTTATCGAATACCTAACCGAATTGATTTTGAAAGGTCGCCAATCTGGAGTCATCATGATTGTTGCTATGCAACGTCCTGATGGGGAATATCTCAAAACCTCTTTACGTGACCAATTTATGAAACGAATTTCTGTTGGTCATTTAGAAGATACTGGTAATAAAATGATGTTTGGAGACGCTAATGCGAATAAAGTTTTCAAAAAGATTGATGAAATTGACGGAGAGGAGATTTTTGGACGTGGTTATATTGCCAATGGTGGGGAGGTGGCTAGAGAATTTTATTCACCTATTGTTCCCCTTGAAGAAGGCTTTTCTTTCTTTGAGGAATACAAGAAACTGCCCGTCTTAGATGACCCATTATTAGAGATAACGGAAAGAACAGAAACCACGCAAACATCATCATCTGACTTACCCATTGAACAAACAGAATCTTCCCTCCTTCCTCTGAATGACTTTGCCAAGAAAGCAGATGTGCCCATTTCAACCTTACGAAACCTTGTGAAATACGTAGAAGAACAGGACTATACGTTCAGAAGAGAGGACAACCGCATTCTACTAGATGAGGCAGATATGGCTTTGTTAGAGGAAATTGTGACGGAGAAAGAACTGTCTGACTTGCCTTACAAGCAAGTTGTCCTTCAGCACTTTGAAACACCTCCTGAGCCAGCGTAGGCACGAAGGTCAAGGTCAGGGCAAAGCCCGTCCGACCTGTCCGACCGAGCTGACAAGCGGGCGTTTTGGGGTGTGCCTTAGGCACGCCCCAAAAGGGCTTAACCTCCCGATACTAATAGGGGGGTTAAAACTAACACAAGCCCTTAAAAGGCTGTTAGATTCCCTATTCTTCCCATCACTAGAACAAACACAAAAAGGAGGTGGAAAAAGAGTGATAAGCAATACCGATTTAAAACGTATCAGGCTTGAGTTAGGATTTACTCAACGCAAAATGGCAACGATGATTGGTTATAGTTACTACAATTACCGAAACATTGAACAAGGTCAACGAAAGATGACCAAGGAATTTGAACAAACACTCTTTCACTTTCTGAATCGCAAATCAGAAACCAAATTAGAAAGCACGGTGGATTGGTTAAAAATTCGGTTTAAAACACTTGATTTTAAAGCTGTCATCACACACATTCTAAAATTAAAACCAGCAGATTTTTTTCACGAAGAAAAAAGCCTATACAGCTATTCAGATATGGTAACTTATGGTTCAATTCGGGTGCTTTACTCCCATTCTGAAAAGAAAGCAGAAGCTGGAACATTGATTGACTTAACTGGAGGGGGTTGCCGTGAGTTTGAATTATTATTGAAACAACAAGGTCGAGATTGGTTTTCTTTTCTCCATGATGTCTTTCTCTTTGCGGAACAAGAACGAAAAGATAGACCTTTGGAAGACTTTTTAGCCTTCCCCCGCTTTGATATTGCCCTTGATGAATTATACAAAAAGTCAGGGAATCTTGACTTATTTGATATTAAAAATCGGATTTTTGACAATAAAATCATCATGCGCAAACTCCGCACCTTTACTGCTATTGAGGGCTTGAAAAAAGTTGAAAATCGCTTTGTTAATCAAGGATTGACTTTAAACTTTGGTAGCCGTCAATCCAGTCTCATGATTCGCTTTTATCAAAAGGATTATGAACAAGCCCTCTTAAAAGATGTATCTGTTGACTATATCCATGAAGCCTATAATTACAAAAACCGCTATGAGATTGAACTACATGATACCAAGGCGTTTGATATTTTAAAAGAATGGTATACGCTGGAAACAGACTTGACCAAAATAGGCGCTCGGATTTTAAATAACTATTTTGAAGTGAAAGATTGGAACGGTAACTATGATAGTGAATGGGATAACCTGCTTGGCACACAAGCGGGTTTTAAATTTGTCACACGTCCCCGTCAAATTAACTACGCAAGGACAAAACATTGGGTCACAAAACAAGTCTCTAGTGCTTTGAAGTTGATGAAGATAGCAGATATTGTTTTTCAAACAGATGAGCTTTCAGAGATTATTTCTGAAGCTTATTTAAGTAATAACCATACCAAACTAGCAGAAGAAATCTGCGAACGAAATGGAGTTGATTTTGATGTCATTGTCGGACAGATATAAGCCACTCAATATTCCTGATAAATTCAATCGCCCTCTTCAAACAAAGACCTTCCCAGTCGGTTATGAAGAACTCTACTTATCGTTTTACGATTTTGAATTGGTTAAAGATTTGATTGATTATTGGGGGCTCTTATATTATCAACCTAAGAAAGATTCTGAATTAAAATATGCGGAACAATTTAGAAATCAAGCCTTTAAAGATGAGAATCACCGACAAAATACGATTAAAAAGGCAGCTAGGCAAGAAGCTAGACAGCCTTTTTTTGATGAATTAACAACAAAACCGCTAAAAAAGATGAGTAAAAACGCTCGCTGGGTGGCAGAAATGCTAGTACAGACGGGCTACGCTCAATTGGTACTATAAAAATGAAAGGAAAACTCGAATGGAATATAAAGTTGAATTAAATAGTCTGGATAATTTCAAGGCTTGGTCAGGCGCACGCAATACACTAGCCACTGTTCGTGAACGAGGTGATATGGATAGACTAACTTCACTTGGTGAAGATATTTTTTCAGGAAGTATCCCCACAGAAACAGAAATCAATGATTGGCTTTGGTTTGATTCTGATAATATCTATCGATTCCTTGGCTATCATGACTTAGTGGAAGATGACGAATGAGCTTTGTAAAGAAAATTTATGAAGGAATTTTCTGTTTTCCTGATAAAAATGAATTCTGGAATATTTATATTGACTTAATGAAAGAAAAAGATTATTTTCTGGATGCTTTTGCACGTGAAACAGTTGATGTTAGTTATTCTGCTCACTACCAACACGCTTATTTCACTCTTGATGGTCAAGTTTTAGACTTCAATCAACACATGACGACACAACTTGTCACTCTTTTTAGACAAGTTATCTTAGAAAATCAAACAATATTTATGGAGGAACTGATAATGGCAACACAAAATACAATTGAAACGAAAATCAGAACTATCTCTTTAGAGTTAGGAGAACTGATGAAATCCCATGATGATAAAGAAGTTTGGAGAAAAGCAGGGGAATTAAACGGTCTTCTCAAAAAAGAAGAAGCTAAACAACTCCCTGAAGCACTTGTTGAAAGCCTTCACGCTGAGTTGCGAGGCTATTATTATGTCAACGGTGAAATCAATAAACTTCATAAACAGCTTTATGCTAAAGGAAATAAATTGATTGACTTAGCTAATCAATAAAAAAGGAGAATCATGATTGCAATTTTGAGGAGTTACTCTGACTTTTCAAGCCAACATCTCGCTACAGTAGACCTAATGAGATACAGTCAAAATCAAATTTGTCAGAGTATAGAGAACCATAATATGACAAGTGAAAATGTACAAGTTGTTTCTTTCGATGATTGGCAAGTTTCCATTATTCTTTCTTTGAAGCAAGCTTATCAGCTCAAGAGCTATATTTTGCACCATTGCAACGGGGATGAAAATTTAGTGAAAGAACTATTGAAAAAGCATTGGCCACTAGAGAGTATCCTAGCCCGTCGTTTTGAATTTGTTGGTGAAGGAGATTTAAATATATTAACCAAACTGTTTGAAAATCGTTCTGCTAGAAATATTGCTCTTATTGTTCATTCAATGGGAAATGCTTCAGAAATCATTGCGAAGTTCATGCGCATAGGTAAAATCATCGCAACACCTCAAGGTTTTTATATTTCCAAATATCAAGAAGAATAGAAAGGATTCAAATGAACAAATTAAAAGAGACACTTTATCAATTTAGAAATTATCTGGGACACTTCACCAAACGCCCTAAAAAGAAAGGAAAGCCTAAACTAACCATTGCCAACAAAAAAACAGTCAATCTTGCCGTTCTATCAGGATTGGCTTTTATTTTATTAGTTGGTTTACTAGGTGGGATTCGAGCCATGACTTTATCCAGTCAAGTCACAGACCTTAAAAAAGCCGTTTCTTCTAACAAATCCGCTTCTTCTACTTCTTCTGCTACAACAACAATTGATAATCGCTTGCAGTATTATCTGAATGACTTTGTTAATTGCTATTTTACCGTTCCTAATGATTCAGACGGTCAAACAAAGCAAGCAAAACGACTGAATAGCTTCTACGGTTCAGAACCTGATATTCAAGCACAGGGTCAAGTCAAAAATCCTAGTCAATTGAGCTGGTCACGCTTACTAACGATAACAGATAATGCAGCCACCTATGAAGTACATTACAAACAAACTGTAAAGAATGGCGATAAAACAGAAGAAAAAGAAATCATAACAGGTTTTAATATTCCTTATGCCAAAACAAAAACGGGCTACTACGTTACCGGCTTACCTTGGTTTTCTAGTCTATCTACCAGTCAAGCAGATAAGAAAAGTATAAATACAGAAGTTAAACTCAATCAGTCAGATAGGCTTTCAGAGAAAACAAAGAAGAAATTGGATAAGTTTCTCAAAGTTTTCTTCACTAATTATACGACTGACCAAGATAACTTGGACTTAGTGGCTCACAATGTAACGGCTGTGAAGAATGCTACGTTTAAAACCTTGGATTTTAGTTACTACAAAGCAACAGATAAAACAATTATGGCTTATGTTCAAGTGACGTTTGAAGTCGCAGGCTCTACACATGCTGAAAACTTTACCTTGACCTTATCAGAAAAAGGCAAGTCCTATTATGTGGAGAAAGTCAGCCATACCATTCCTGCTAATTACGCAGATACAAAAGAATAAAAGGAGAGTTTAATCAATGAGTTCATCTAATTTACAAACATGGTTACAAGGAGATGGTTTCTGGTTCATTACCTTTGGAGCGATTATCCTTATCATTTTAGCTTGGAGAAACAGCTCTTGGGGAAAACTATTTACCACGCTTGTTTTCTACGCAGTGATTGCCTCTTTAACAGGAGGCGGACGACAATTACTTCATGTTGTCGGTTGGTTCCTCCGTCTCTTTGGAATTGAAACGGGGTTGTGATATGGAAGAAGAACGATTGTATGATTATGCTAGAGGGATAAACGCTCCCTACTGGATTCAAGAAGTTAAAACACAAAAAGGAAAACGCATTTGGTATTTTGCTACACCTATGCAGCTTTCCTTTTTTGTGGTCTTTGCCCTGGTCTTGATTTTGATGTTGACAGTACTTAACTCAATTCTTCTTCCGTTGAACAAATTAACGCATTCCATTTCACTCTATCTCTACTGGTATATCCCTTATAAACTCGCTAAGTTCTATACAGAGTATGAACCACAAGGAAAGAAAATGCACGTTTTCTTATGGGATTACATCTGCTATCTTATAGATTTTCGTCTCAATCGAAAAGCGATTTATCATGAAGATAGAATGAAAATGATGGATGAAGAAGAAATAGTCTTTGAAAAAACAGATTTATAAAGGAGGTCTAATGGTTCTAAAACTAGTCTATCCGATTCTTAAAACACAGGATAACATAGCTTTAACGACAGATAAAACTGTGATGAGTTTTTATCGTATTCCTAATACTCCCATCACCATTACCGATAAAGCTAAGAAACAAAAACACAAGTTGACTACTGCTCAGCTGATTAAAAAACTAGTTAAAAACAAGTCCTTTGAAGTCTCCTTGATTCCAAAGGACTATTTGCTAGAAGAAAAGATGAAAGACTTTTCTCATGCCTTGTCTCCCGATAGTCAAGCATTGGGGGAAGAACTGTTGCAGTATTCGACAGACAAATTGACACAAGAAATGGAAATTCCTTATCAGTTTGACTGGCTGATTGGTGTCAATCTTTTAAAAGATGACCAAAACACCACCGTTCAGGATATGGCGGTTGAGCGCTTCTCTAAAGTCTCTGAAATGATTGCCAATAGCGTGGGCTTTCAATATGAGATTCCTGAAGATTGGGCACAAGACTATCTGGTTAGTGAAGCTACTGTCTATCAAACCCTTTCTGCTCTTCGGGCACAACGCTTAACCAATGAAGAGCTCTTTTACTATCAACGCATGCAATACTTGCGCTATATTCCTCATCTAAAACAAGAGGTCACAGCCAATCGGGCACTCTTTAATGTGACAGATACGGTCTTAAGACCCATGGCAGGGGGCTTTATGAAATTAGACAGCCCCTATGGTTCTTCTTTTCTCACCATTCTTCCGATTGCTAAAATACCCATTATTTTTAATGGATTTCATCTGGGAGAATTTACCCAACGCTTTAATTTCCCTGTAGAACTACGGATAAAAGCTGAATTCATTGAAAAGAACTCTCTCAAAGGTCGTATGGCACGTTCTAATATTCGTTACCGTAACATCATGAATGAAGCTGAAAGTACCGATACTGTCCAACAAGATGAAATCATTTTGGGGGCAATGTCTTTAAAAGACCTCATGAAAAAGGTAGGCGGGAAAGAAGAAGTCATTGAATATGGAGCTTATCTCATTATTGCTGCTTCTAGCCTATCCCAATTACGACATCGCCGTCAGGTGGTCTTAAGTTACTTTGACGATATGCACGTTGAAGTGAGTGAAGCTAGCCATGACACCCCCTATCTCTTCCAGTCTCTCCTCTATGGTCAACCACTTGAAAATAAGACCAGAACGTGGACACATTATGTCACTCCAAGAGGCTTTGCGGAGCTAATGCCGTTTACCAATACAGCTTCAGGAAACCATATTGGCTGGCATATCGGACGGGTGGATAATTGGACAGGACGTTGGGAAAGTATTGAAAAGGCACAAGAAGCGTCTAAAAATATGGTGCTCTTTAATGCGACCGTTGGAAATAAGGAAGGGATTGCAGGAAAACTCACAAAGAATCCACATATCTTGATTACTGGCGCAACGGGTGAAGGAAAATCCTTTTTAGCAGAACTTATCTTTCTCCTAACCTCTCTTCAAGATGTGAAATGCTTGTATGTTGACCCGAAACGCTCTATCCGAAAACACTTTGAAGCAATTGCCCATCACCCAGACTTTGAAAAACGATTCCCGCTTCTGGCTGAACATATCAAACAGATAAACTTTGTCACCTTGGATAGTAAGGTGAAATCCAATCATGGAGCTCTTGACCCAATTGTTATGTTGGATAAAGATGACGCTGTTTCGGTTTCAAAAAACATGCTCAATTATCTTATTTTTTCCAACAAGCGAATTAAGGTCACCATGAAACAAATGACGGCTATTTCTAGAGCGATTAACAAAGTGGTCGCTCAAAGACAAGCAGGAGAAACGGTTGGGTTAAAACATGTTCTCAAAGAGCTCACCAATAATCCAGACAGCACTATCTTTGAAGTAGGAGACTATTTGACTTCAATTGTTGAAAATTCTATTTTAGAATTGGCTTTTTCAGACGGCAATGTCGAAGGATTGTCTTACGATAAACGGGTGACCGTTTTAGAAGTTGCTGACTTGTCCCTACCAGATAAAGACAATCAACAAGATGTCACCCCAGACGATAAAGAAATCAATTCTACGGCGCTGATGTTTGCTTTGGGAGCTTTCTGTACACGCTTTGGAGAACTCAATCGCTATGAAGATACCATTGAATTTTTCGACGAAGCATGGGTACTGATGAAGTCGGCAGAAGGACGAGCTGTTATCCAATCCATGCGCCGTGTTGGACGCTTCTTTAACAATGTCCTTTGCCTGATTACCCAATCCGTCCATGACGCTGAAGGAGATGACGATACCACAGGCTTTGGGACACTCTTTGCCTTTAGAGAAGACAATGAACTTCCCGATATTTTAGAGCATGTTGGACTAACAGATAATGAAGAAAATCTGGAATGGATTAAAAATATGATTTCAGGGCAGTGCCTCTATAAAGATGTTTACGGCAATCTCAATATGATTTCCATTTATAACATTTTTGACAGTATTGACCCACTTCTAAAACCAATGAAAGCTACGGTTTCTTCTAATCTTGAAAATAAATACGCATCTTAAGGAGGTGAGCTTGTGCAAGAAGCATTTGAAAAATTAAAAGGCATGGATATTTTTTCTTTAAAATCTTATACAGTCCAAACTGGATTTTTGGATATTAGCGGAATCTGGGTGATGTTCAACGAAATCTTTGTTAACTTCCCCTTTTTCCTCCTTAATCTCATTGTTGGTTTCTTCTCCTTGATGATTCGGATTTTAGAAAATGTCCGTCTTTACGACACTTACAAGCAATATGTCTTTAATGGGGCTCAATCCATTTGGCGAGGCTTTACAGGAGCTACTTCTGGTGTGGCTCAATCTTCATTAGTCTTTTTGCTTCTCCTTTGCTTGGCTTTTTATCTCTTTTATCAGTTCCTCATGTCTAAAGGCAATTTCTCTCAAAGATTGCTTCATGTCCTTCTAGTTCTCTTTTTAGGCTTTGGTTGGTTTGGGACAGTTGCTGAAACTTCTGGCGGACTGTATCTGCTCAATACAGTAGACAATGTCGCTAGTACTACGATTCATCACATTTCTAATGTCTCTGTCTCCTACGGAAAAAATCAGGCTTTAAAAATAGGGTCTTCTATAGCAGACTCTTATATCGCAGAAACTTCTTATAAAGCCTATCTCTTTGTCAATACAGGACAAGAAAATGGGAAATACAAAGACCGTCAAACAGGCAAAGAAGAACTATTTGATGATTCCAAAGTTCTGGGAACTAGTGATAAATCAGGAAAGTTTAAAGCCGTTTCTACCGCAGATAGAAATGATTACTTAAAAATGGGAGACGGAGCTAACGATGATAAAGAGAAAAACCGTTGGGTATCGGCTATTCCTGACTATATCCCTGTTAAGTTCTTCTATATCCTTTTTAAAATGGTAGAAGCGATTGTCATTGCCATTCCTATTGTTTTAATTCAGTTGCTCAATGTCCTTGCACAAGCCCTTGTCCTTATCATGATTCTTCTTTTCCCTATTGCCCTTTTGGTTTCCTTTATTCCCAAAATGCAAGATATCCTCTTTGGAGTTTTTAAGGTCATGTTTGGAGGTCTTGCCTTTCCAGCCATTACAAGCCTGTTAACTTTGGCTTTACTTTACCTTGAAAAAATCATTGAAAACTTAGTAAGTAGTGGCTTTGATAAGGTGATTGGAGATTTTTCTTCCTTGTCTACTTTTAGCGCTCTCTTTGAACTAATCGTCTCTGTTTGTGCTAAAGGTGTGATTTATTGGTTGCTTTGGAAATACAAAGGAGAATTGATTGAATTGTTGCTCGGTTCACGAGCCAAGATTACGTTTGATGAGATAGATACCAAAGTCAAAGAAACTGTAACAAATGGACAGGAAACTGTGAAGCAGCTATCGGCAAAAGCCACTAACGCCTTTGAAATGGCCCAAACATCCGGAAACTTTTTCCTTGCAGGAGCGGGATTTGGAGCGGGACTCTTCATGAATGCTGGTAAACAGATGAAAACTCTTTTTTCAAATCCCCATCCAACTTCAGAAAAAACAGGAATTTCAACGCCTCCAGAAAATGACGAGGAGGAAACACCCACTACTTCTTCCTTTGAAGAACCAACCACTTCTGATGAAGTGACGGCACCGTTTCAAGAGCCAGATATGCCAATGGAGACTTTTGAATCTGCTATTCAGGAAGAAGACACAAGCGTTCAACCTTTTGACACAGAACCTTCTCCGCTAATGGATACAAAGCAAAGCAGAGAACAGGAAGAGTTTGAAGAGCGCCGTCAAAATCGCCTTTCTTGGAGACAGAAACATCACATCAATAAACTTGAAAAGGAATTAGAACCTTATAAAGATGATGAAGCACTATACCAAGCGCAAGGTTCAAATGCCTTTATCAGGAACTATCGTAAAACCTTGCCAAAAGACGATAAATTAAAAGTCAATATCAACCGTAAACATCAGATAATAGAGGAATTAGAACGATTGAGAGGAGGAAAGGAATGATGAATACACGCATTTATTCTAAAAGAGGTTTTGAACAGACGGTGAACAATGCGGTTACCCTTGCCTATGAAAGGAGAAAGCCTTCTATTGACTTCCTCCTTTTATTTTCAGTAAAAGAGGCTGAGAAAGAGCAATTGTTGGCAACTATCAAAGAAAATCCTCTTATTTTGACGGCTCAATGGCGGTTTGAAACGGTGATGATGACCGTTTATGTGAAAACTTAGGAGGGAAGATGAAGAAAAAACTAGTAATTGTTAGTGCTCTAAGTGCTCTGGTTTTACCTTTGTTCTTGGTTGTTATTATCATGGGAGCTTTTGCGGGTAGTGCGTCTTCTAATGGACAAGCCAAAGGACTACAAACGAAACTAACCGCTAAAGAAGTAGCTCAAAAAGCTAATATTTCAGAAGAACGGGCAAGTGATGTCATTAAAATTCTCAACCATGAACTCTCACAAGAACAATTCACTATCGCAGGAGCTTCTGGAAGTTTAGCCGTTGCGGAACGTGAAAGTGGCTTTGACCCTAAAGCAGTCAATACAGGTGGCGGTGTGGCTGGTTATTTCCAATGGTCGGGCTGGTCTTCTACTATCAATGGCAATCGCTGGTCAAAGGCAAAACAAAAGAAATTAGATTCTGATATTGAACTAGACCTCTTATCTACAGAGCTAAACGGCTCTTATAGCAAAGTCAAAACAGAAATGCAAAAAGCGACTGACCCTGAAAAGGCAGCCCTTTATTGGTCAGAACATTATGAAGGGGTCGCTTTATCAGACGGTCAAACCAAAGCTAGTGACCTGAAGAAGAATGCGAGAAAATGGTATAACCTCTTCAAAGACACTTTAACAGGTGATACAACCAATGTCAAAACACGAGACAGTGGAGGCGTAACTTCCGATGGAGTGCCTGCTGGATATAGCCTTACAAAGGCAATCAATACCTCTAATTATACTTCTGCGACCTATCCTTGGGGACAATGCACATGGTTTGTCTATAACCGAGCCAAAGAGGTAGGCGTTAACTTTGACCCTTATATGGGGAATGGCGGGGATTGGAAGCAGAAAGCAGGCTACCAAACCACACATACACCAACTGAACATAGCGCTCTTAGCTTCTCTCCTGGACAAGCTGGCGCAGACCCAACTTACGGGCATATTGCATTTGTGGAGCAGGTCAAATCAGACGGCTCTATTCTCATTTCAGAAGCCAATGCCAAAGGACTTGGAGTTGTTTCTTACCGCACATTTGATAAGACAACAGCGAGCCAATTTACATATGTGATTGGGAAGTAAAAAATAGAAAAGGAAGAAAGATGATACATGAGATTAAACTTTCTCACCTATTCTTTGATGATGTTCAAAGTGGTAAAAAAAACTTTGAGCTTCGCAGAGATGATAGAAATTATCAAGTAGATGATGAATTATTGTTAAATGAAATAAAAGATGGCGTTTTAACTGGTCGGAAAATTCAAGTAAAGGTTATTTATAAATTGACTGGATATGTTGGATTAGAGCCCACTTATTGTATTTTAGGAATTGAAAGATAGGAGAGGATAAAATGAATAAGCTGATTGTAAATTTAGAAAATATCACAGTTGCCCTTCCAGAAGATAAAGTCATTATTGAAAAGGAAGAATATGATATGTTGAAAAAGAATGCTAACAAAGGGAAATATATGACGATGAATGAATTATTAGAATTACTTTCTGTCAGTCGCCCTTGGTTAATCGAAAATATTCTTTATCGTCCGTCTATTAAAAATGATATTGATATTGAAAAAAATCCAAATGGTTTTGTGAAATATCCTAATTCTCATGGTAGTAAATATCTTTTTCTTGCTTCTAAAACAAAAGAATATTTCGAGAAAAACTTCAGAGAAATTCTACTTGATACATGATATAATAGTCAGGACAAAGTCTTGATTATCACTTTTATTTTAGAAAGAGGTAAACATGGCTATTTCCTATAGACAACGCGGAAAAAAGAAATTATGGGATTATAGAATATTTGACAGTAAGAAGAAAGTAATTGCATCTAATTCTGGTTTTAGGACAAAAAAAGAAGCGGAACTTGAAGCACTTCATTTGGAAATAAAATTAAAAAATGGAGCTGTTATTGATAGGAATACTACTTTATACCAGTTATGGGAAAAGTGGATGACACTTCAGATTGAACCATTAAGAAAATCTGATTCAACTTTAAATAAGCATAAATTACGTGGTAAATTTATACAGAAATATTTCCAAGAGAAACCTGTTTTTGACATTAAAGCGAGTGAATATCAGGAATTCATAAATACTTATGCTAAAACTAATTGCCGAGATAATGTTAGTCGCTTAAATTCTGAGGTTAAAAAGGTTCTTATTTTTGCTAAACGTGATAAAATAAATGTTCATAACTTTGTCGAAGGAGTCATTTTATCTGGTCGCCCTTCTCCAAAGAAAAAACAAGATAGATATATTCATAGTTTAAAGGACTATGCTAGGTTAGCTCTCTATTTAGAAAATCATCTTGATTACAAGACATCTATTGTGCCTTATCAGTTATACATACAATTGAAAACTGGATTACGAACAGGAGAAATCGCTGGTCTATCTTGGGATTGTGTTCTGTGGGAGCAGCAAGCTATTAAAACTTATCGTCGTTATGATACTGTTAGGAGGAGATGGACAAAAGCCAAAACAGAAGAATCTGTTAGAGTTGTGCCAATAGATAAAAATGTCATTCAAGTGCTTAAAGAATTAAAAGAAAGTCAATTTAGAATGTTAAAATACTATGACTTAGAGAATCCAGATAATATGATTTTCTTTGATTTATTTAATGGAGTATCAAGCAATAATACAATTAACAAGTGGCTTAAAAATATTCTACAAGAATTGAATATTCAACCGTTGAACATGACAAGTACGGGTTTACGACACAGTTATTGTAGTTCTCTTTTAGCTATGGGAATTGATATTTGGGCTATTTCCAAACTAATGGGGCACAAGGATATAACAGAAATTACTGAAACTTATGGTCATCTAGTCAAAGAAAAAGCTGAAGAAGAAAACAATAAAGTTAGAAACCTTTTATTTCGATTAAATAAAAAGATATAAAGTTGACCAAAAGTTGACCAAAAACAAAAGAAACGCTGATAAATCAACGTTTCTCAAACTTAAGCAATACCGGCGGCCGGGGTCGAACCGGCACGTCCTTGCGGACACTGGATTTTGAGTC
>CALIWM010000310.1:0-12617 GCA_938046645.1 uncultured Gemella sp.
CACAAAATCGTTCATACAAAGATTTAGGTGTATTAAAAGAAGTTAAACGTAATATTACCTATGTTTACGAAAATGGACCAAAAGCAGGGCAAGAAGCAAGTGCACCTGTTAACCAAAATGCTCGCTTCACAAGAACTGCAGAAATCAACTCTAGAACTGGAGAAGTTGTCTACACAAGCAACTGGACTCCAGAACAAAAACTTGCAGAAGTAGTATCGCCAAAAATTGATAAATATGTAGTTGATAAAGAAAAAGTAGCTGAATTACCAGTAACGCATGAATCTGAAGATAGTAGCGAAATTGTTAAATATCGTGAAAATCCTGAAATTATCGAACATGATGCAGCAAAAGATAAAAAAGGATCTGTTGTTGTTAAGTATGTAGATGCCCAAGGAAATGAAATTGACACTGCGGTTACGGTTAAAGATAATGTAGTAGTAGAAAAAGCTACAACAAAAGTCTACGCTGATCGCGAAGAAACTACTTATACGCCAACAAATGAAGAATATAGCACTGTAGCAAGCCGTAAAGACGTTATCGAAACGAATGGTAAGAAATATAAATACAGTGGTATTTACGCAGTTTCTGATAAATACAATAATGTATTAGAAGAGACAGGTAAGGTGAAAGAAGGAACTACGACAGTTGTATACCAATATGACTACATTATTCCAGTAGATCCAACTAAACCTAACGAAGGAGAAAATACTCCTCCAAAACCAGAGGATAAAATTCCTAATGATCCAAAAGGTCGCACCTACAAAGATTTAGGTTTATTAACAGAAGTGAAACGTAACATCACTTATGTTTACGAAAATGGACCAAAAGCAGGTCAGGAAGCAAGTGCACCTGTTAACCAAAGTGCTCGTTTCACAAGAACTGCCGAAATCAACAGTAGAACTGGTGAAGTGACGTACACAAGTGACTGGACGAAAGAACAAAAACTTGTCGAAGTAGTGTCACCAGAAATCAAAGATTACACTGTGGATAAAGCTAAGGTAGATGAATTAACTGTAACACATGAATCAAAAGATTCAGCAGTTGTTGTTAAGTATTCTCAGAATAAACCAAACAGTGTACGTGATTACGCAAAAGATAAAAAAGGAACAGTTATCGTTAAATTCGTAGATATTAATGAAAACTTCCTTGCGGATGATGTAGTAGCTAAGAACAATGTAATTGTAGCTGAAGCGACAACTACAATTATTGACGGCAAAGAAGAAACTACATATAAAGCTACCGGAGAAGAGTATGCTGTGACAGCTCCTGAGACTATCGAGGTAGATGGAGTAACATTTAAACTTAAACGTGTTCTTCCAGCAGGAGATAAGTTTAAAAATACTGTGGAAGAAAAAGGATTGGTTAAAGAAGGTGTTACTACTATTGTTTACCAATATGTAATGCAACTGAATACTCCAACAGTTGAAAAACCAGATTATAATGGAGGAGCAACTCCGTTAGATCCACCTACGGTAGATATTCCTGAATACGAAGGAGGAGTAGTTCCATTAGATCCTCCAATCGTGGATAAACCTGAGTTTGAAAGAGGAGTAGTTCCGTTAGATCCGCCGATTGTGGAAAAACCAGAACTTAAGATTCCAGAAGATCCAACTTCAGCACCTAAACCAGGGACTATGCCTGAACCAAAACCAACACCGGAAATTCCAGGTAAATCTGTAGCAAGTGCACAAGTGAAACGTTTAGCGAACACAGGTAGTGAAACATCTAATGCTATGGTATTAGGATTCGGTGCACTAATCGCAGGAATAGCTTTAGCTGTAAGAAAACGTCAAAACGAAAAATAATAAGTTTAAAAGATGATTAATTTCATCATGTAAACTACAGAACGTCCTTGGATGAAAATTCAGGGGCGTTTTTATATTTATATGTTTCGATTAATGTTGGTGAATATTTGATAAAATCTACTTATTGTGCTAAAATTGAAAACGTATTACTTAGTAATTTGAAAAGTAGCTAAAATGTTAATTTAGTGATTTTGTATAATAAAAATTAATGTATATAGAAAAAAGAGGAAAATTATGTTTAAAAATACGAAAAAAGAGAAATTTTCATTAAGAAAATATAAAGATGGAAGAACAGATTCAAAATTAATAGGAGCAATAACGATTCTAGGTATCGCGATGTTAGCTGGAGGAGGAACTGCATCTGCCAATGTAAGTTCAGATGGGAAAAATGAAACGACACTTGTAAGTGAATTTGAAAAAGTTTCATCAACTGCCTAGACGACTTTTACAGATGATCAAAATCCTGCGAAAAAAGTGACTGTTGATGCGGTGGCTGATATACGATATAATCGACCGACTAAAGCAAATCAAAATACAGGGGATACTGATGGTACAGATTCTGTAAAATTCAAATCTAATGCAATGGTTAATTACCTACTAGAAGATGATAAGTCAAAACTTCAAGATTCGAAAAAGGTAGCCGGAGAAGAAGGAATTGTAGCGACACCTTATGATAAAAAAGGTATTGCGTACGATACAGATGGGAAAGATTATCGTGAATCAACTGTAGAAAAAACAGGAACTGCTATCGATGAAGATACAGGAAAAGAAGCGGTAATTCAAGCTAACAATAAAGAATACAAATGGATTCGCTCAGAAGTGGTAGATGCTAATAAAGCGACTTATGAAAAAACTAAATTTAATGATATAGAAGCTCCAGTGTCTCCAGAAGGAATGCACAATAACCTAGGAGAAATAAACTACGGAAAAATTACAGGAAAAGTGTATTTAGTTGAAGAAACTTCAGATGGACATTATGGAAAATTCGTAGAAGCCAGTGGAGTATCTAGTGATGAAGATGCAGTTGCGAAATGGAAAAATGGGCAAGCAACAGCTAAAGATTTTACTAAAGAAAATGTGACTCTGAAAGAAGGAGATACGGTTCTTGTGATGGATCGCGATACATATGCTCATGGAAGTGGAACAAGAACTGTTAATACGATAGAGTATAGAAGAAAAAAAATCCCTGCGAAGCCTAAATATGATTATACTGAAGATTTTAAAAGAACAGAAGGGATTCCAGGAGCACCAACGTACGCTTTTTGGAATCAGGAGATTACAGGAGAATTTCCAACGATTGGTGATGATGATAGATTTGGGACAGCGGATGATGAAAAAGTGAATTTTAATAATGAAACTGTCTTATACTATAATAATATTACTAAAAATTTTCCTCCTGGAATAACAGGATCAAATAAATATAATTTCAAAAATGAATCTTTACAAGAAATTTTAGAAGAGATGCATGCTCAAATATATGGGATATTAGAATATTTTGATCGTAATGTGCAAAATGAAACTGATAGAAAAGTGCTTCAAGCAAGAAGGGAAGAGTTGGGACAAAATATTGCAGATACTATTAAAATGATTAAACAAAATCAAATTAAAGTATCATTAGAATCTGAAAAAGGATTAATGTTCTCTCAAGGAAATCAAGAAATTTTGAAAAAATTGAGAGATCAGATTGAGGGAGCTCAAAGTGTATTAAGTGATTTAGAAATCACATTAGGAACGTCGAAAGAAACTTTAAAAGAGTATAACCAATTAAAAGATGTAGAGTTAACGACAAAAGAAGTTCTAAAATACTCTAAAAAATATGGTTTTGCATCAGGTGTGATTAAGTCTTACCATAAAGATGCAGAACCAGAACATTACAGCGATTGGGAAAAAGTTAATCCTGAGATTGAAACAAGAGAAGATTCTGTATATGCGAATAAAGGTGCTGTGACAATCTCTGATGATTTAAGTAATATTAATGTTGTTAATGAAAATTCAACTACAAATGAGACGGAGTTCACTAAGAAAAATGTAAAAACTAAAGAGGAAACGAATTACAAAGTTAAAGAAATAATTACTCCGATTCGTGCTTATAAAGTGATGGGAGAAGGAGAAACAGTTGTAAATCATTATTATAGATTATCTACAAAACTATCTGATTCACCGGTGAAAATTGAAAATACAAAAGTAGGATCTGTTAATGTGAACTATGAGTCTGAATCAGGAGAAGTGTTGAAATCATCTGAAGTAGTTGCAGGAAATGTAGCTTATGAAAAAGTAAAAACGTACGATGTTCTTTCAGGTTCTACAAAAGTAGGGGAAGAGAAAGTTACAGAAAAATTAGAACCGACTTATGATTCGACTGCAAAAAGATATAAAACAATTTTAGGTGATAAAACAGGATTTACTTATGAATATTTAGGGTTAAAAGAAGGTTCTGCACCTGAAGAAGGAATAATTAATAAAGAAAAAACACAGGTTACCTATGTTTATCGCTTAGTAACTAAAGAAGATCCGAAACCTGTAGAAAAAGAAGTAGTAGGTTCTGTGGTTGTTAAGTATGTAGATGCCGAAGGAAATGAAATTAAACCGGCGGAAACTCTAGTGAAAGATGCAGTTTTAAAAACAACTTACACATACACTACAAAATCAGGTGATAAAGTAGTATCAACTAGAGATGTAGTTAAAGAGTTTACTGTGCAAGACTATAATGCAAAAGAAAAATTAGTTGAAAAGATAACGACTATAGATGGAAAAGTATATAAATACCACGGAGTTTATCCAGTTTCAACTAAATTTAACAATGTAACTACGGAAACAGGGAAAGTAGTAGAAGGAACGACAACGGTTGTTTATCAATATGATTACGATATTCCTGTAAAACCAACTTGGAAAGTACCGTCAGATGCACCGAAAAATGAAGTGCCAGAATATGAAGGAGGAGTATCACCGATAGAACCGCCTGTACAGGAAATTCCTGAGTTTAAAGGAGGGGTATTATCGGCAGAGCCACCAGTGTTAGAAGTACCAAAATATGAAGGAGGAGTGTCATCGATAAATCCCCCTGTATTAGAGATTCCTGAATTTAAAGGAGGGGTATCATCTGAAAAACCTCCAGTATTAGAAATACCAGAATATAAAGGAGGAGTTCCGTCGGAGAGACCGACAATATTAGAAGTACCTGAGTATAAGGGGGCATTTGCTGAGCCTATACCGAATCCGAAAGAACAACTTCAAAATCTACCGACGGTAGAAGATCTTGAGGAGCGCATCGTTACACTAAATACTGGAAATATAAAAAAATCAGAACGATTACCGAATACTGGAGAAGTCTCATCAGGTGTTACTAATTTAGGGTTTATGTCGATACTGGCTGCCTTAGTTATGAGTGTAAGAAAACGTAGAAAAGAAAAATAATATTAAACTACATTATGTAGTTTGAAAACATGAAAATAACTCAAAAATCAAATTTCAAAAGAGGTTTATTTTTGAGTTGTTTTTTATCTTAAAGCTGGGGTAGCGGTAGTTATATGAACTGCTCTGTTTTTGTAAATAATTCAATATTTTTTCATGACATATATGTCAAATTGTATTTTTTTTTTTTTTTAATCGCAAGAAAACGCATAAGGGCAGGCTTTTATCTAGTTTTTCGTTTTAAGTTTACGTAAATATAAATGCAATTAAGTTTGAGAGTTATTATAAAAATATAATTATTATTTTATTTTTAGTGTTTTAAAATTATTTATTATTTTTAGAATGCTGAAAAACGTTAAAATAATTGATAAGTAGGCTATTTTGGGATATAATAATAACATGAAATAATATTGACAAACCCTTGATTTTGTAACGTTTTTGTAACATTTTTGTAACTTAGGAAAGTTTTGAAGATAATTTCGTTTATATGTAAAAATATTTACCGAAAATCGGGCATATTATTTAAAAATTAAAATAGTGAAATTTGTGAAAAAATTGTGGTAATTTAAAGCAAATTTAAGGTTAATTTTGTAATATGGTATGATATAGTCATTATGATTTTATTTATTTTATAAAAAAGGAGAAAACAATGTTCAGTAAAAATAATTTAAAAATGAACAGTACGAAGCAATCTGAAAAGATTAATCAGTATGGAATTAAAAAATTCAATGCTGGAACTGCGTCTGTATTGATCGCTTCTGGTTTCTTATTCCTTGGTGGTGCGGCTCAAGCAGCAGATACTACTAAGCAAGAAACACCAGTTGAAACTACTGCTAACGACAAGACTACTGAAAAAGTAGAGACGCCAAAAGCAGAAGTAGCTGAAAAAACAGCTGAAAGTACAGTTGTTAAAACTAGTGCTGTTAAAACAAAATTACAAGAGAAGATTAATCGTTTAAACGATTTATTCGTAACTCTTGCAGGACGTGAACTATCAGAAACTCAACAAAAACTAACTGTTGATGCAGCGATAGAACTTAATAAGGCTAAAGACCTTATCGTTGATGAAAATGCAACTCAAGCGCAAGTAGATGCGCAAACAGTAGCATTAGAAAACTCAATCAGCTTCCTTAACAAATCTCTAGAAGCTAAAAAAGTCGAAGACAAGAAAGTTGAAGATAAAAAGGCTGAAGATAAAAAAGAAGCTAAATCAGAAGAAAAATCTGATAAAAAGGAAGCTAAATCAGCAAAAGAAGAATTAGAAAAAACTATTTCTGAAGCGAAAGTTATTAACCAAGCTGCAACTGCATTTGCTGAAAAATCAGTAAAAGAAGAATCTAAAAAAGCTGAAATCAAAGCGGCAGTAGCAACAGCAGAAAAACAAATAGCTAAAGCTCTAGACCTATTCAACTCTGATTCATCAACTAAGAGTGATTCAGAAAGAGAACGTAAAGAATTAGAAAGAGCTATCGAAGCTGTATACGCAACAATGCAACGCGCAGGTCACCGTGGTAAGTTAGAAGGATTATTAGCTGGAGAAACTACTACTAATACAGCAATAGTTCCACCAACGACAAAAACACCTGTAAAAAATATTAATGAATTAACAGATGAAGAAGTAGCAGCGGTTAAACGTGAAATCATGAATACTAACCCAAGCATTACGGATCCTTCTATGATTGATGTAGTAAAAAAAGGAAACGGAACTGCAGGTGGAGCAACTGTTACTTTAAATGGAGTTACAACTAATATTCCTTCTGGAGATACTGTTGTTGGTACTGCAGGAACTAAAAACTTAGAGCAACTTAAGAACAACATTAACTGGTTTGACTTTGCAGCAGCATCGATCACATATCCTAACGGTACTGTAGTAGGACCTGCAAGAAAGTTAGCGCAACCAATAACTAGAACTGTAACTTATCCAAATGGAGATGTAGTAACTGGTAAAATTACAATGGTTCGTGATGTGACATACGCAGACGGCTCAAAAGGACTAACAACTGATGATAAATTCTTAAATTCAGGAACTGCAAAATATGTAGAACATCTATATTACACAGGTGGAGCTCAAAACGACCACGAACTTTACGAAGCTTTACAAGAAGGTATGAAATTCAACGTTAAAACTAAAGTTGAAGGATATGCTTTAACAGCAACAGTAATTAAATTGGGTTCAAAAGATGTAAAATCTGATCCTAATAAAACAGCTGCAGGCCCAGTGAATGCTGTACGTGATTATGGAGATTGGGGATCTGAGAGACAATTATCAAAAGCACAAGCTGAGGATAAACAATTTAAACAAAATGCAATAAATAATAAAACAACATTTGCTAATAACCCAGCTGTTTCGGTAAATGGTGTGGCATTAACACTACCAGAATATCCAACAGAAACATTTGCTAATACAGATGCTTATTATGCGAAAGCAGCTACTTATCATAAAGCTGTTCAAGACTACAACAAAGCTATTGAAAGTCAAGGTTTAACAGCGACAAAACTTGCTGAAACTGGGTTCTCTTATGTTAATGTGAATGGTAAGGCTGTACCATCAGGATCAGCTAATCTTTATAAAAAAATTGGAGATCAAAGACATGCGGATGTCTTAATTACATCTCAAGATACTCAATGGTCATACTTAAGAAAAGCAGGACTTCCAACAACAAATCCAGATGGAAGTGAAATGCTTACTGCATTTACATCGTCTCGTGATGAATCTAACGTTGGTGTAACATTTTCTCTTTCTGCGACATATAATGGTCGTATTGTAGACGTAAACGTAATTGCGGCTGATGCTGAAGAAGCAGGGCGTACAGAAATTGTTCAATTTGAAACAGATGGAACGAAATGGGAACAATTCATGGCATTAAATCTTCAAAAAGATATTGATGATAAAACAGCTAAAGGAGTTTATCCAAGTAAAGAAAGTGATGTTAATGCTGATGGACGTCTTGCGCAAGCGGGATATAATCCAAAAGATTGGGTTAACTTAGACGAAAAAGGGAAACCTACTGCATATGGAACAAATACATTCGGTGCTAACGTTACATCAATGGGTTCTAAAAACTCATTGCCAATAGCTCTTTCTCAAAACGTTAAGACATTATCAATGTACCTAAACTCTGCGGGAGCACAAGCTGGAACAATTGGATTCATGATTTATGATGGAGGAGATGCACCGCAATCTTATGGTTCTGCACAACATATTATTGGTGATTTCAACAAAGAAGTTATAAAAGATGGAGTTAAAACTCAGGTAACAGCTACTCAGCCATATCTAGGTAATGTTAAAGGAGACCCAGATTTCCGTTCAACTAAAACTGACCCTTCAGGTGGATGGGTACTTGATGATTTAATCACATCAGAAAAATATAAAGAGACACCATTAGAATCAGGAAAAACAATTGTAAAAACAGATAAGGGTGTAACAGGTAAATACTTATTATTACCAAATGGTAATGCTGTAATTGAAAAAGCTGATAACACACGTGTACTTTTAAATCAAGGTGATGTTATTGAGATGGCGAACCCAGTATCTAAGCTTCCGATTCGTGGAGTTTATAACCACACAACAGGTGCTTTAGGTGAAGGTACTCTTGGAGATGAAGGAGAAAGCCAACTTCTTGATCCAGCGGTAGCAACTGAGTACAAATTACGTCAAGCCCAAGGTAATGAATATGTCCTTGAAGGTGTTCGTGCTAACCTAGGTGTTAATAATGATAAAGCTTATATCCGTGGATGGGTAGACTTCAACAACAACGGTAAATTTGATCTTAATGAATCTTCAGAAATCGTAGAAGTTAACCAAAATGGAACTTACAATATTAAATTCAAAAACACGCCACAATTACTAGATACCTCAGCAGATAGCTTAGGAGTACGTTTACGTATTTCATTAACAAAAGATGAGATTCTAGAACCAACAGGTGTGGCATCATCAGGGGAAGTAGAGGATTTCCAAACACATGTAGTTCACATGCCACGTGGTACTAGACATGAGACAAAAGATTATCAAGGTCGAGAACAAACAGTTACACTACCAACTAATGCGATGTTTATAGCTAATGGTAAAAATAAAGATTCTAAATTTACGAAATGGGCGCAAATTGAAAATGAGAATTTATCGCCGAAAATAGTTCTAACTGATAAGCAAGTCGCGTCAGAAGAAGCTATTGCTGATAAGTCTGGATTACCTGCAAATTATCGTGTAGACTCTACAGGCAAGGTTCATGTAGAACGAAATGGTGCCACTGTATATTCAGGAGAATATGTAACAGTAAAAGATAAAAATAATAAAGTTTTGGGTAAAGGACTTAAAGTTACAAACCCATTAACTGGGAAAACAGAATATTTATTAAGTGAGTACACAGAATATGATACTGCAGGAAATGAAGTAGGTACATATAAAGTTAATCCTGCTAATGAAGGTAAAAATACTTCTGTAGGAAATGGATTATATGAAACTACATTAACATTTAAACCTAACAAATCTTATGTTGGAACAGCAAAAGGTATTGCTGTACGTGCATGGGATGATAATAATAATTCAACTGGATGGGAAGCTAATAATGATACAATTGAGGCTTCTAAAACATCTACTACATTAGCAGAAAAAGATAAGGTTCTTGAAAATACAAACAATGGAAATAATGGTTATAAAACAATGGATACTAGTTATATTCCAACTGTTATTGATGTGAGACCAATAGGTGAAGATACTACAACTACTGATGTTCAAGGTAAAAAACAAAGTGCTAGACCTCAAATCCCAGTATATGGAACAGTGGAAACTGAAACAGGAGATAAGATTACAGATTCTAGGTATGCTGATGAATTCGAAATCATAGATAAGAATAAGAGTGTAAAATTAGCGGATACTTTAGAAAGTAATAAATCTTCATACGATAAAGATACTGAAGTAAGTAAGGCTACTACATTAACACTTGCTGATGGTAAGGTGGTTACGTATACTCCTGATAAAGATAAATTACCAGCGCGTGCGAAAATTGCTGAAGATGCAGATGTGGTAGTAACAGGTACAGGTTCTGTTGTAGTAAATAATGTTCGACTTGTTACTGGAAAAACTATCCCAGCGGGAGCTAGTCCAGTTGATCCTCATCCTGTTACAGCAGACACAGTTGTTACTCTAGCTAACGGTACAGAGACTACTATTTCTGCCGGAGGAAGAATTCCAGCAGGAGCTAAACTTAAAAATCCATTAGTAACAACGGCGAATAATACATGGAATAATGTCACATATAATACAGGTGATACTATACCACGAGAATCAGGTAATAAAATTTCTACCCTAGCTAAAGAAACAACTATTAGTCAAATTGTAGGAAAAGGAGATGTTGTAAAAGTTGACGGTAAATATCGTGCAACTAACACGATTCCAGCGGGTACTAAAGTCAAGAGAATATTACCGTTAAATCAAGTTATATTACCAAGTGCAACACATCTTGATCCTACAACAGGAGCAATAACAGAGGTTCCACGTAGTTATGACCTGGCAAATACTAACGATTCTAAAGTAACAATCACAGGTGAAGGGGTATACGAACTTGTAAAAGATGCAAGTGGAAAACCAACAGGTGAAGTTACATTTACACCAGAACCTGGATTTGTAGGAAGAGGAACAGGTGTAGATTTAGTACAACCAGATATAGACTATAATGATGTTGTAGCAAATGATAAAGTTACAGAAAAATATGGTACTGATTACGGTAGAGCAAAATACACACCAATAGTAACACCAGTTACAGAAGCATCAATTACACGTACAATTCACTATGTGTATGAGAGTGATAATGATGCAACAGCTACTAGTCAAGCTTCTTATAAAAATAATGATCCAATTTTATCAATCAATAATGAACCAGTAACACGATCTCAAACTCTAAACTATACTCGTACATACAAAATGTTTGATGAAGATGGTGTATTAGACCAACCGATGGTAACTGCAAATACAGTTAGAGATGTGAATGGTACAGAATACACAGCAGGAACTGAAATACCTAAAGGTACTAAATTCTCTCAAGGAACATTGATTATTTCCGATTGGAAACATGGAGAAAATAACGAAGAGATGAATAGTTTAATTTCTCCTACTGTAAAAGGTTATACAGCAAATGTTGTAACTTTAGAATACAATGCTCCAAATGCAACAGGAGAAATGGCTCATATTAAAGATACTAAGGAGATCGGTACTTATAAACCGGTTGATAGAAATACAAAAGATGTTGGAACGTATAAACCAGCTTCTTCAGCAATAAGATCAGATGACAAAGACAACTTCGATATGTATGTTGTTTACAAAGCTGACAAACAAAAAGCGAATGTAACTTATATTGACCTAGATGCAAAAGGAGATGCTCGTATTCTTGAAATACAAACAGCAACAACTGCTCCTACTACAGGTGCTGATGCGAAAACAACTTACAATGTTGAGAAGCTACAAGGTAAATCTCACACGGTAATTCCTTATTCAACAGCAGAAACTATCAAGAAATATGAAGAACTGGGTTATGAATTAGTAACAGATGATTACTCAAATGATGCTCAAGGTAATGCTATTACAGGTGGACGCACATTTGATAACGATAAAGATGTAGATCAACCATTCAATGTATACTTACGTCATAAGAAAACAGAACTTTCGGCTTCAGATAATGAAACACGAACTGTAACACGTTATATAGATTACGTTTATGCAGATAAGACAGTGGCTGACGTAGCAAATGAAAATCTGACTGATGAAATTCCAGCTGATAGAAAAGAAGCGTATGTAAAAATCAATGATAATGATAAAGTGGATAGAGTAAAAGAAACTTTAACATTTACGCGTACTCGTAAGCTTGATCTTGCAACAACATCAAAATTATATCCAGAAGAATATAAAAAATATAATGCTGTTGTAAAAGCAAGTGGAGAAAACTCTAAAGCAGCAGAAGATGCAAAAGCTAAATTATTTAAATTTGTAGAAGATAAAGCAAAAGCAGCTAATGCTACAGATGAAGCAAAAGCAGCGGTTAGTTATGGTAAATGGGAAGCTACTACAGGGAAAATTTCGAAAATTTCTCCAACAACAGGAGCAGAAACAGAAGTATCTCAAGAAGATAGCGATAGAAGATTTAATAATGTAACATCTCCTGCTGTTCCAGGATATTTACCTGACAATGCCCTAGTAGAAGCAACAGCGGATATCGATCCAGAATCAAGCCCAGATAAACTGCTAGTTACTGTTAAATACTCTCCAGTAGACCAAAAAGCTGTAGTTAAATTCGTAGAAGTAGATCCTACTAATACAGATAAAGTAATTACTCCAGGTCTTGCAGATCCAATCGCAGTAACAGGTAAATCAGAAGCAGCTTACCCAGCTACAACAGCAACTTCAGTAAC
>CALIWM010000311.1:0-2558 GCA_938046645.1 uncultured Gemella sp.
TTAGTAAAAAACTTAAACTTGGATAATAACAGTAACAACGATAAAAAAGAAAGCCTATATGGCTGGGTATTAAAAGATAGAAATGCGATATTGTTAATAGTAACTATTTTCTTATATCAACTTTCTCATACAGCATACAACAATTATAACGCTATATATTTAGAAAGTATGAATATTTCAGCTAAGTGGCTTTCTGGAGTTATTCTAAATGTTTCAGTTATTGCGGAGATAATATTCTTTATTTTCTCTAAAAGATTAGTTAAAAGAATCAAACCAAAAAATCTAATGATCTTCGCTGGTGTTTGTGCAATTATTCGTTGGGGCGCTTTAGCTATGTTCCACAATATCTATGTTTTCACAATTATGCAGACATTTCATGCGATTACATTCGCGGTTGCTCATATCGCCTTTATTCTTATTCTAAATAAAGATTACAACAATAAAGAAATCATCGATATGCAAAATCTATATACAGCGATTTGTTTCCAACTAAGTATGGCTATAGGATTGTATATTATGGGAGCACTGTGGGATATTAGTACTTCATACGTATTCTATGCATCAGCAATTATCGCGGCCATCGGAACAGTAGTTGCAACAAGAATAAAAACAACAAGATAACAAAAAAGACCTCAAGACTCAGATGTGAATCTGTAATCTTAAGGTCTTTATGTATATAATAAATACATAAAATGAAATATTATATAAAAAAGGAGTCTGATTAAACAAACATCCTTTTTTAAATACTTGTATCAGTATTATTTAGCTGCTGAAGTTTTTGGTAAAACTTTTTTAACTGGTTTTGCAGCAGCTGGTTTTGCAGCTTCAGCTGGTTTTGCAGCAGCTTCATCACCTTCTACAACGTTACCGTTAATGTCTTTTTGTACATAACGTGGGAATTTTTCAGGGTGTTTAGCTAATGGATTTTCATCTTTGTTAGCTAATCCTTTAGCGTTGTAGTATAAATCTCCACCATCTAATTCTCCATTACCATTAACATCTTCTGGTTGGTATTGTACGTTTGGTACGTTTGTGAATTCAGCTAAAGCTGAAGAAGTTGGTACTGCAAATAGTGATGCAGCGAATACTGATAATAATACTTTTTTGTTCATAGTATTACATCTCCTTTACATAATTAATATTAATTTTAATACGATCGTATTCGTATATATAGATATTATATTGAGTTTTGAAATAAAAGTCAAGTTATTTTCTTAAGTTTTTTATTATTTTTCGTTAAATCATTTGGTAAAAGTGCTTTTAAGTAGCTATATTGTATATTTTCTATAAGATTTATCTTCAGACTAAACCTTTAGTTTCAACTTAGGTAATTAACTTTAAATCTGAGATAACTTAGCTAAACATTACATTGAATCATACATGATTATTCATACTTAATTATATCAATTCACTTCGTAGATATATATCTACCATCTTATGTGTCTGTTCTACTGAATCGATATGCGTTCTTTCATAAGAATGGCTTGATTCTATACCCGCACCTAGTAATGCATGTTTTACCTCTGCTCCTGCTCTCATCGCAGCTGATGCATCACTACCATAATACGGATAAATATCTAATTTATATTGAATATCATTATCTTTTGCTAATCGTACAAGATGATTGCGGAATTCATAGTTATACGGACCACTAGCATCTTTTACACAGATTGATACTGTATATTCATCAGTTTGTTGGTCATCTCCCATAGCTCCCATATCAACGGCTAGGTATTCTACAGCTTCTTTCGGAAGATTTGAGTTAGCTCCATGCCCTACTTCTTCAAATACACTATACATAAAGTGCGTCGTATATGGTAACTCTATATTTTCTTCTTTATATTTTCTTAATATATCTAACAGAATCGCAGCACTAACTTTATCATCTAGGAAACGACTTTTTATAAATCCTGTTTCTGTAACTATTGTACGAGGATCAAAGCTTATGAAGTCTCCGACATCAATACCTAAGTCGCGTGTTTCTTTCTCATTTCTTACCTTGACATCTAGTCTTACTTCCATATTATCTTCTGTTCGTTCTGCTGTTCCTGCATCTTTATATACATGAGTACTAGTTTGATGAATTAAGATAGTTCCACTAACAGTTTTTCCAGTACTTGCTACATGAACAAGACAGTTCTCACCTTCTATCATATTCCATGGATAACCACCGATTTTAGCCATTTTTAGACGACCATCTGATTTTACTGCACGCACCATCGCTCCTAATGTATCTACGTGAGCTGTTACGACACGATGTTTACTATCGTCCTTACCTTTAACTATTACATTTACCCCACCTTTATTAGTGCGAATAGGCTTATATCCTAATCTCTCTACTTCTTCCACTAGGTAGTCTGCGACTTCTCTTGTGAATCCTGTCGGTGATGGAATGCTAGTAAGTTTTTTTAAATAATCTATTGTTTGTTGCATAAGAATGCTCCTTCTATAAATAATATAAAAACAAAAGACCCATGCAAAGCATGAGCCTTTTTTATAAAATTGCGTAGTTATTATGCTTTGTTTCTTGAACCGAAGATATCGATTTTTTCGTGAAC
>CALIWM010000312.1:0-2559 GCA_938046645.1 uncultured Gemella sp.
ATTGAGTTTTCAATACTTACCTTTACCATTTACGGTCAATTAACAGAAAAACAATACTCTTTTCGAAGCATATTAGACAATGCGTGGAATAAGACAAAGAATCTTGCTGGGTTTCAAACCTTATTTTTTATATTCTACTTTTTAATAACCATACCTACGATAAATCTTGGGGTAAAATCTGTTCTTGCAAAGAATTTATTTATACCAAAATTTATAAGTAGTGAAATTATGAAGACTAACAGTGGGCTTATTATATGGGGATTAATTATGATAGTTTTTGCTTATCTGAATCTTAGACTAATTTTTACCCTTCCACTAACTGCTGTTGGAGATGAAAATATACTAGATAGTATTAAAAGAAGTTGGGAAATTACAAAAACCGGCAAAAGAAAACTTGTCTTTACTATTCTATTATTTGAAATAATATACTTATTAATTGCAGCACTTTTAACTGGTGTAATTACATACATTTGTATTTATTTCGATAATGACGGTAATAACCCAATTATTCAAACACTATTTTTCTCTTCGATAAGTGGAATTATCTTTTTTTTAGGTGTAATTTCTAAAGTAACGGTTATAACTTCATTAATAACCGTTCTAATAGATCATAACGAAATATCCGAAAAACTTGTTAATAATCTTAATGAAAATAAGAAAAAATCAAGGTTGGTAGTAACATTAACCATAATAATTATTGTGGTTGCAGTTCTTATTAATGGTTTTAATTTATACGGAAATGGAGTTAACAAAAACATTAAGACTATTGCTCACCGTGGATATGTTGCTAAAGGTGTAGAGAATTCAATTGAAGCACTTGAAGGGGCAGCTGAAGTTGGTGCTGATTATGTTGAATTTGATATTATTCTAACAAAAGACAATAAATTTGTAGTTATGCACGATTATAATTTAAAAAGACTCGCAGGATTAAATAAGCGAGTTCAAGATATGAATTTTGATGAAGTAGTAGGTTTAACAATTAAACAAGGTGATTATACTAGTAAAATTCCATCATTAGAAGAATTTGTAAATAAAGCGAAAGAATTAAACATGAATCTTGTAATCGAACTTAAACCTCATGGTGCTGAGCCAAATAATTACGTAGACATATTTATTGAAGAGATAAAAAGATTAAAACTTGAAAATTATAAGTTTATGTCATTAAACTCTAAAGTTATAGAAGAGCTAGAAACAAAAGTACCAAACTTAGAAACTGGTTATGTTATTCCTCTTCAATTCGGAAATTTTCATCATAGTAATGTTGACTTTTTCGTCATAGAAGACTTCTCATATAGAGATCGTCTAGTCGAGCAAGCTAGAAAAGAAAATAAACAAGTTTTTGTATGGACAATAAATGATCCAGCGTTAATCACTAAATATTTACAGAGTCCTGCAGATGGCATTATTACTGATGAACCCGAACTTGTAAAAGATGAAAAAGATATTTTAGAAAATAATTATACTTATTATGATAAGATACTGAGACTTATTAATATATAAAAAATATCGACTGAAACAATCTTCTTGTCGATATTTTTTTATTTTTATCCGATCTAATATTTCTTAAAAGGTTCTCAAACTTATATTATTCACTTAGACATAATATTCTTAAAAATAATCCTCACTTACAAAGCTACATAAAAAAAGAAACTCTAGGTTATTGATACCTAGAATTTCTAATATTGATATTTTATTTTTCTTTACGACGTCTTGTTGCAGCAAGTAACGCTCCTAAGATTCCTAATCCTAATCCTGCTAATCCAGTATTAGTTTCAGTTGTACCAGTATTTGGTAGCATATTTTTAGAAGCTTTTAGTCCTTCTTTATTAGTTTGTTCTGTATTTTTATTTACTAGAACTCTTCCTTCTGGATATCTATTGTTATTTGTTTCAACAGTATTAGTTGTATTTTCAACTACTTCTACTGGTACTTCTATAGTAAATAAATTACCATCGTTTCCTCTAAATGTAACTTTCGCAACCTTTTTACCCAAAGTATTAGTATTTGGATACTCGATCTCAACTATATTCACTCCATCAGGTAAGTTTAACTTAGATCTAATGTCATTTTCTGTCAAATCTTGTCCTTTTTTAACAACAACAATTCCTTTAACTAATAGTTTTGATAAATCAAACTCTTCAACTTCATTAATCGCTGGATCAATTTTGTGAGTTTCTACTCCATTTAATGCTGCTTTCGCTTCTTCTAACGCTTTTAATGCTGCATCTACTTCCACTTGCGTTGCATTTGCTTTTGCTAGTACTTTCTTAGCTTCTTCTAATGCTTTGTCATATGCTGCTTTCTTAGCTTCGTCTGCATTGTAGTATGCTGGACTTCCTTTTGTCTCTTCTGCATCTGTTGTTGCTTTTGTTAAAGCATCTTTGTTTGTTGGTTGTCCATTTAATGCTGCTTTTGCTTCTTCTAACGCTTTTAATGCTGCATCTACTTCCGCTTGCGTTGCTTTGTCATTTTCTAACACTTTCTTAGCCTCAGCTAATGCTTTATCATATGCTGCTTTCTTAGCTTCGTCTGCATTGTAGTATGCTGGACTTCCTTTTG
>CALIWM010000313.1:0-7722 GCA_938046645.1 uncultured Gemella sp.
ACGATAAATCTCAAGGGCAGCCTCTAGACTCTCACTCCCCTCCTCCATAGTCTCCGCCACGAAAAAGAGCATCTTGTCTGACAGGTACTTATAAAAGACCATACCCAAAAGATAGGACTTGTAGTCATTGGCATCCATCTTAGAGCGGAGAACATCCGCTGAATTCCACAGGGCTTGGTAAAGCGACTGGGAAGTTTGTGTTGTTTCCATAATGTTTCTTTCTAATTTTTTAAAGAGATTGATATTAGTTTATAGGTCTCCAATCATTATCAATCTTGTTCTTAGATACAACCCATGGATTAGTAATTTCAAAAATTTTAAACTCATGGTATTTATCTTTTGAATCAAAATATGATATTCTAACCTCATCAAAATCATTGTTAACTTCTTTTTTATAAATAACGAAATATAGATCAAATCTTTTTATTTCATAGGCTTCAACTAGAAACGAATACGCTCCCTTTTCGCCATAAAAAATTGTCTGATTGGATTTTTCATAATAATTCATTTGAGTCATTTTGGCAACTTGACTATTATTCTTATAGAGAACTAGATTTAGATTTCTAATAATTTGTTTCTTAGCTGTTGTATTATGTATTTCAATCCATAAAGGAACTGTAAAAACCAGTCCGCTTACTGAATCTTCGAATCCCCAAGGCCTGCCCATTAGTTTGCTATAAACCGATTTGATATAAATCTTAACTTTTCCTCTATTGGATAAAATAGTTGAAACGATTACTTGCAATAAAAAACCTATAAAAGAACCTATTAGCGAAAATAAAGCAGAATAAACTAACAAAGTAAACTCAAAGTGCTGAAATAAATCATTCAAATTAATTCCCCCTATATAAACATATCCTGCAAGAGTTTCTTTTTCAGAGTCTCAAGCTGAGAAATTTTTTCTCGATGAGAGTTGATTAGGTTATCAAGGTTAGAGAAATAAGAACCGAGGGATTGTTGTTCTTTTTTATCAGGGTAGTAAAATTCATATTTCATTAAATTTGATGGACTTATTCCAAATACTTTCATACCCGTACCTACTTTATAGCCATATTTTCTAAATGTTTGAGTCTTAAACATATAGAATAAAAAAATTGAATCAAAACTTGATTTAGGTCTAACAGCAATAGTATGAAGTCCTGCTACAATAGTCTCTGGTAAATCACTGGCTAATACCGCTACTTCAGCAATTCCTTTATAATCTTCTGAAGCATCTGCAAAAATTAAATCTCCCTTTTGTAGAAATTCATTTAATTTTGTATCAGGTTTAATATATGGAATTAATTTTCCATCATCTATACGCGAGACTTTTCCTAAATGAATATCCCCGTAATGAATGTATTTCAGCGCTGTCTCTTGATTAGTTTCGACATCCCTTGATAAAGAATAGGATTTAACTCGACTTGTAGCATTATTTAAATCAGTTTTCTCCCATTCACCTTCAAATCCATCCAAACGTATCTCAGGGACTGTATGTCCAGCTTTGGGAAACATCTTAGAGAGCATGGTCGCCTTGAGAGATTGGTAGTTGGCGAGATTGTCCTTGTAGCTAGACAGAAGGTCGTCGAGAGTGCGGAAAAGAGAACCTATGGCGTATTGTTCTTCTGGACTAGGAACTGGAACCTTGGTATTACGAAGCGTTTCTAGCCCCAAAAATTTTTGAGTATTACCTGCCATTTCAATTTGAATATATTTATTGAATAAGTTCGTTTTTAAATATTGCAATAAAAATTGATTTTGTATTTCTCCACCATTTTTTATCAATCCAACATTTTTTATAGCAAATCCATCTGTTTCAACTAAAACAGGCTTTCCTATTGTACCAATAAGCCCAAGTAGAATATCTCCAACTTCTACTTTTGAACGTTTATTAATCTCATTATAATCTGAGTCAGAAATTAATGATACATCTTCTAGATTTAGTCCAGAATCTGTTAAATTCTTTGAGGTAACTAAAGGATAGCCATTGTCAATATATTTTGGAGACGAGTGAGTCCCATCTCTAACATCTTTGACTTCTTTTAATCCTGTATATAACCAAGGATTAGAAAAACTCTTAAATCTTATTTTAGGAATACTATTTTTACTCATTATTTTCTCCCAAGCTATCTTTAAATTCGATCTGCTTACTTCTAAATCCATATAGCTGTAATACAGAATCTTCACGTCTGGACTTATCAGAAATTAACTCCCTTTTCTTTAAGTAATCAAGAAGTTTTTTGTTAAATTCAGAATACGAAATCTCCGCATATTGATTACCATTTCCTCCGTTACCTTCGTTTTGATTTAATTTTTCAAAGACAACTTCCCATTCAGTATAGATAGCATCATCGATTTGTTTATTCAAGATCTGCATAATATCCGATAGTTCTAATAAATCTAAATATTTACCTAGAAAAGCAAGCTTATCCATTTTAATTCTATTTTCTGAATTATAAATTAATTTTTCAAAAAGTTTTTTCTTATGTTCATTCGAAACATCATTCGCCTTCAGAATTTCTTCATACAACGATAAGCTAATTTCATTTTCATCTAATTCTATAAATTGTCTTATATATTTTTTAACAATGTTCTGAATTTCAACTTGAAGTTCATTTTCAACTTTTTCATATCTCTCCTTGGGCAGTAAATATTTGAAATTACTGTCATCAAAATGATTATTCAAAAGAAATATTCTTATTCTTATGCCATCTTCCATTTTAAGATCGTATCTTGCTATTAATTCTAGCTACTGTTCTCCATCTCGAATATCCCTCTCATCATTTAGATAATCCTTTATATTATTCCAAATAAAATGAGCTAGGGAGCTTGGATATTCTTTTCGGAAAAATTCAAGATTTAGTCTATTGAATTCAATTAGATTATCATCTGTTAATTTTTCCAACTGAGATTCACTCATACCTATTTCGCTAAATTTTTCATAATATCTATCCCCAATGGCATTAAGAACTTTTTTTCGAATATTTTTTTGTAATTCCTTTGATTGTATTATATATTCTTCAAATTTTTCTTGCACTGCATCATTGAACCGTAGATAAATCTCTTTATCCAACTCAAAATTAGGATTCAGATTAATAAATTCTACCAATAAGTTATCAACTCTCACATTTTGCCTAAAATAGGCTAAAACAATTTCAGTGTTTACTTCTGCTTTTTGAGTATTTACAAGATTGTTAACCAGTATTTCTAGATTTTTACTAGATAGATCATTGAATTTATCTTGAGTATAAGTTATATAAAACTCTGGGATACTAGCGATAATCTTTTCTGCTAATATACTTTTTTTGATATTTTCATCATTATCTGGGTCATCAGATTCATCACTTCCTAACTTTTCCTCAGTTAATTGATGATTAAATACAACATTATTATTTAATAATTGTTCAATATACTCAGGTTTATCACGCATCTCTCCCTCTGATAGAGTAATATATATTAGAATATACTTTAGAAATTCTTCATCAGAAGATTGACAATAATCCATTAAAGGTTTTAATCCATTTTGACTAGTCATGATTTCATAATTTTTATGTTTTACATCTGATAACTCTGTGCCCTTATCAGAATACTGTTCCATGAAAAATAGTACATTAGATTTGCAAATATCGTATAAGCCATTCTTATAAATATGATTCAACACATTTTCCTCATATTCTAAACTCTCAAAATCAAATTTCTTAATTTTTAAATCTATAGCCGATAAATTGTATTTAAACTTCTCAAAATCACAATAATTATTATGAAAAATATTAAGAAAAACCTCTTGTGTCATCTCTAGATCTTTAGAAATTTGCTCTTTTATTTCTTTTGTGCAATCGCCCAAACTAACTAAATTCATTAAAGATAATATCAAATTTTTTTTATCAACGTCAATTGAATAACTAATATATTTTTGGCGAATATACTCATTAAAGAGTTCCGAGTTATGATGTAGCCATTTTATCAAAAATACCCTTATATCACGCTCTAAGAATATCGATTTATCTTCAACATATGATCTATATGATTCGTTATAAAAGTCCAGTAAAAATTCCAAAATATTGTCTTGGTGAAAGACTAATTTCAACTTCTCATTATGTTCATTTGCATATAACAGAAATCTAAATAAATCATAATTTAACACATTACTACTTTTATAATTTTTTAATTCTAAATAATTAAAGATTTCATCAAAATTTTTTAGAGAAATATTATATTTATTCTGTCTGCCAGAAATTACATTTCTTAAATATTCTTTTTCTTCTAACGTTATCGTATTCTCATAGAAATAATTCAAATAATCTTGATAGCTCTCATCAATATAAGCATTTCTAATTAGGAAAGAAATTATTGAGAATTGAGGATTCTTTCTTATTTCTTTTGTAAAGTCACTTTTAAAATCATCAATATCTGTAGCATATTGATAAACGTCTGATAATCTATAGCTGTCTAGTTCACCAAGTTCATCATTTATTTTCTTAATTTCTTCTTTTAATTTTTCTATTATTTTTTTATTTTTTGTATTCTTTAAACGCTCTTGAAATTCTGAAGATTTTTTTTCAGGAAATATTGAATCAAGACTCACTTCTTGACCACCACTATTATAATAAGCAGAGTGAAAATTATCAAAAACAATAATTGTATTTTCTTCATTCAATAATTCACCAATAAATTCTAAATATGATTGAAATTGTGATTGGGACTTCCCATTTACTTTAATTACTTCTTTTCCGTTTGGGATTTTTAAAATAGAACCATATAATTCAACTTCATCGTTAAAATGTCCTTTCTCAGCCTCCTCTATATTTTTTTCCAATTCTTTTATCTTACTTTTTAGTTCCTCCTTACGATTTTTTAATGCTATTTCTTTTGAGTTCAATAATTCAAATAAATATCCTTGATTTTTTTGTAAAAGCGAAAAGTCTTTAGGGAAAATATTCTTATAGACTACCATTGAAAATAACTTGTCCTGTTCTAACTTTAAAACATTTAATGTCTCTTTATAGGTTAGATACTCATTACAAACATTATTAATTAATCTCATATCGTCAAGATATAAAGAAATATTAAATAAAAATCTCTTATCAAAACCACCATACTCCCCCATATCTGTTAACAATTCTTTTAGTATTTCATGTGAATTTGAAGCTGTTACTACAGGAACTACAGGAATAATGTAATCAAAGAACTTCGTTCTCTCATGTGATTCAAATAGATCATCCTTTACAAGATAGAAAAACACTAGTTTACGTTTGTGATTTGCCTTTCGATTTCTATTAATAATTGTATTTAGTTCCTTCAATTTTTCAAAAATTTTAGAATCATTAAAACGCTCAATATCTTCAAATACTATAACATCAGCTCCAGACTTCTTAAACAAATAAACTACATCATCTAAATAGCGATCAAAATAAGACACTCTTGGACTTTCATTTGAGAAGACTTCAATATTTGTTTCGATTTTTTCTGCTTTTAATGATAGTGTCTTAATAAAACCAAAATCTCTTTGTAACTTGGATAAATAAAAAATTCCATATATAATTAAAACAAACAAAATCACTAGAGCTAGAAGGGAAATAATAGGCTTCTTAGTCCAAGACAACCAAGAAAAATTCTGAACTAATCCCTGCCATGAATAAAAATTAAAAAGATACAAAGATAGTAATATTATTAAACCTAGATATACTGTGATATTGATGGGATTAACCTGTGATTCCGTATCAAGAGTTTTAAAAATAGATTTTCTTATTTTGTTGGGATCTATTTGATGAAGCAATTGATTAATTATTTTCCCTTCAATTGTATTGATTTCACGCTTATCAAGTCCATTTTTTTCACTACTTTTTGTTTCATCATATTGTCCCAAAGAAATATGGATGAATTTTTTATTTTTACATTTCAACTCAAAACTATCAACAACACTACTTTGCCCAGCTCCATAATTACCAGTAATAGCTACATTGGTAACTTCTGAATTTTCGTCAATCGCAAACTCAAGCGCTTTTAGTGTTACTGGCTTTATTTCAACATCTTTATTTGAAGTAAGTGCTCTAAACTTATATTCTTTTTCCATTAAGTTTTCTATTCCCTTACGATTATTATATTCTTTTCATCTATGAATACCATTATATCAATTCTTATTGAGTATATAAAGCTTTTATACACAAAAATCCCCCTTAGAAATCCGCTTCTAAGGGGTTGTCTTTATCCTGCTGCTTGGGCTGGTTCTGCTGGTTTGGTCTTTTTATCTTTCTTGCTACTAGTGATGAGACGGCGCTTGCTATCTCGGATGCTATTGAGTTCCTTGAGGAGTTGGGTCAGGTGTTCCTTTTCAGGGTAGGCTTCTGCACTAGCGGCGGTATAACGCATAAAGAGGTCATAGCTGGTTGAAAGTTCGGTACGGAGTTGTCTAGTCTTGCCGACTTCCTTGGCAGACTTAAAAGCACGCGCCTTACTTTCCACTTGGTCATATTCTTCTTGAGCATTGACCACCGCCGTCAGCATAGGAGTTAGTCCTAGGCTGGTAACCGCCTCGTGATAGGGTGCTTCACTAAGCGTTTTGAGCAGGCTCTTGATTTCTGCCGTCTCTACATCATTGCTATGCTTAGTGATGTCCTTATACTTGGCAAAGACTGGTTTCAGAGTTTCATGAGCTTCTTTGAGCTTGGCATCCTTAATCTTAGCAAATCCTCTATGAAGGGTAAAGAGACCAACCAAGGCGCTATCACGATTGCGATCCACTTCTGTCAGATTACTAGACTCTTTCGTCTCCACAGCTGCAAGTTGAGCTTGAAAATCATCTAGCTTGGTCTTGAAGGGTTCCAAATGTTTGGCATACATAGCTTCATCCTTGTTTGCCTTAGAAAAAGTTTCTAAACTTTGATGAGTATCCATCATCAAGCTTTCAAATTCACGGTTAGTAAAGTTGCTGTAACTAAGCGGGCGAATAGCGTATGTTTTTGTCATGATGATATCCTTTCTATTTAACAAATCATTTATTATCTTCTTTATCAAACAAAGACTGGATTAGTTCTGGAAGATAGACCTGTTTTTGATCTGTTTTTACAATGCTTCCTTGTCTATCAGGTTGAATCAAAGGTCTATCCTTAAATATAAAGACTTGAAATAATGCACAGACCAAAAATAGAAGCCCCAATATAGGAAGTATCGATAGAATACTCTCCTCATCATTTCTAACTTTCTTCATCAATTTTTCTCCTTTAAGTTGATACATTCATTCTAACAGTTTCCCAAACTATTTTTACCTTCATCCGCTCAACTGTCATTATTTCCATCTAAAATGTACTTCTCAGGACAAATCTTTCTTTCCAAAATAAAAATCCCTATCTGACTGGAGATACACTCCGTTCATCAGATAGAGACTCTTACTATTTTTAGATTTTAACTTTTCTAGCTTTAGAATACATCTAAACTTTAGGAAAGACGACTATTCGAAAGCTCGAAGACCCCAAAAATTTCTCAGATAGACTATTCGAAGCTTAGAATACTCATAAATTTATGTATTTCTTATCATTCGAAGATTAGAATACATCTAAACTTTAGGAGGTCTATGTCTTCGAAACTTCGAATAGCTACCTACCCTACTCGAATCGGCTTTTAACCTTCTTCTTAGTCAAGATACGGTCGTTTTTGTTAGAGAGAGCTTGGATACGAGCTTCTAGAAGGGTTTTCCGTCCAGCCTCTGTTCGTGTGTAGACGAGGAGATAACGTCCGATAGTTGGC
>CALIWM010000314.1:0-3639 GCA_938046645.1 uncultured Gemella sp.
CAGCTGGAAGGCTTTTGTTCTGTGATGTTGTAAATTCTATAACTAGGAACAAGATGATATAAAAGATAATATCAAGCATAAATTTGACAAATCGATGCCCTTGTAACCAAAAACGAACAGAATCTAAGCTCGATGACTTCTTATAATTCTTCTCTTTCAATTTCATAATAACTTCCCTCTATTTAAAATATAATCTAAAACATGATTGTTGATTCATTGCGTAATCTGAAAACAAAATCGCAATTCTATCAGTATTTAACTCTCAGATTTTGAGGATTTCTTACGTACCATTCTAATTTCAGTGATAGGTTTTCCAAGGTCAAGTATTTTTTCTTGCCCATCAAAAGTAAAACCCATTTTTTGATAGAAAGCAATGGCTCGCTTATTCTCATTTAATACCCATAAAAATATTTCAGAGAACTGTTCAAGAGTAGACAGAGCTTCCTTCATTAACTTCTGAGCAATACCTTTTCCATAATAGTCTTTTAAAACATATAAGGCAATAATTTCACCAGCTTGAATAGTCTCATCACGAAAGTTTCCATAACTGATAAAACCAACTACCTTCACACCATCCATCGCAATCAATGTATTTTCTAGATACTTTTGACTAAAGAGTCGACACCTTTCTAATGTTATCGTCTCCTGAAATTCTGCAGGTAAAAGGTCATCATAAGCCTCTCTCCACGTCTGCCAGTGAACGAGGGACTTACCTTCTATTTCTTCAGGAGTTTCCATTGATTTGATAATAACCGTCATTTATTTTCTTCTCCTTAATTCAACACCCTGACTTCCTTTGCTACTTTTTGTAGAAATTTTTGTCTTGTTGAACTTGTATTTACTTCACGGCCTAACTCTCCCAAGATTGAAACCCTCTTTGTTTTTATGCCACAGTGATTCAATACAGCATTCTTTAATACTGATATTCCATAACTGTCTGGAATGTTAATCGGACCTGAAAATACTTTGTACCACCAAGTTGGTGCCATGGAGGTTGCATAGATACTAGCTGTTTTTCCTTTTAGTAATTTTTTGAACTGTTTACCTCTCAAGTAGTTCAAAATAAAGCTTCCACGATTATTTGCGGAGTATGCAATGCCTGGCGTAAAAACACGATCAATCCACCCCTTCAATAGACTAGGCATGCTACTCCACCAAATAGGATAAACAAAAATGAAATGATCTGCCCACTGGATTAATTCTTGAGAGCGTAGAATAAACGGATTGTCCTCCATTCTTTGTCGATAACCATAACGTAAAACAGGATCAAACTCTTCCTCATTAAGATTAATCACTTCAAGTTCATGTCTCTTTGAGTCTATACTTTCTACAATCGTTTGAAAAATTGCTTGACAGTAGCTTTCTTTATCAGGATGTCCATTAATAACTAAAATATTCATAAAATTCCCCTAATCCAAGGCCTTCACTTCCAGCATCATATCACGAATCTGAGCTGCTAGTTCAAAGTCAAGCACTTCGACGGCTTCTTGCATTTGTTAAAAATCAATATACTATTTCACAATCAATTAATTTTCGTCAGCCAGAAATATTTTGAGTAAAAACTCTCTTAATTTGTCATCTTCAACGTAAACCATTTGACCGTAAACAGCTCTCGTCAATAAGATATAATATGCATTTTTTACAAACTCATCAATTTGATCAACACCTTTTTTAGCAGCTGTATCGAAAGAATTATCTTTATTTACTTTTATACATTTTTCTTTCTCATCTAGATAGATATCTTTGCCAATATAAATAGATGCGAAATCTATATCAAAACCATGAATGTCATAAACATTTCCAACTTCTGTTGATTTATTTGCATAATTTCTAAACTTTTCTCCATCCATACTCCATTTTAATGAATCTCCATTGGAATTAATTTTTATGAATTCATAATCATTTGCTTTTTTTACAGGTTTGCAGTATCCGGCCAAACAAAGTGATTTCTTTTCAGGAAATCTAAATTGCTTCTCTGATACATATTTTACCCATTCCTCTATATTTGAGGCAATCCTAAAATAGTCTACTTCTCCTATTTTATTTTTATAATCATTTATGAATTTATCATCTAATTTTTTATGGTAGATACCTAATAATTCTTTAATAAAAGTAACTAATTCCTCTGCAAATTTTTCAGATTTACCATTTAAAATTCTTAGTTGCGCTTCCAATGTATATTCACAAATATTATCTTTATCTATTTCTGGTTCTTTTAATTGTTCTTTTTCTTTATTCTTATCTTTATCATTAAATATTTCTTTAATATCAATACCATCAACTTTTCTTAAACGTTGGGAGTCATCATAAGAAATTATTAGATGTGATTTAGTAAATTTCTTTTTGATAAAATGTAAAACGGAAGGGTATTTTAATCCCTTAATTTTTTCTTCAGTTGTGTACTCTTTTTCCTTTCCGATAATTTCATTTAATCTTTTTAGAATATCCGTATCATTTTTTGCTCCTGTGGGATAAACTAACCCTTCAATTAATCTAGTTGTTCTTTGTGCCTCATCAATAATAATATAATCGTACTCAGTATTAGTTTCTGATAATTGATTAAAAGTAACAATGTCAATGCCATTATCATCAGGTTTCAATCCGTAACTTGTTAAAATTTTTTTAAAACGATCTCTATGTGTATTTTTTACAAAAACTGCAATTTTGCTTTCTTTGTTTTTCAATTTTAAACGAGCAATAAGATGTAATAATAGTACGGTCTTCCCAGTTCCAGCCCCACCTTTAATAAGATGAATGTGCTTATCATTTGCTTCTAAAATATTATTTAAAATAGAATTTTGATTTTTTGTAAGTTCAAAGAATGGACTTTCTGCAAACAAACTTGAAGTTACTCGCTTTAAATTTGGTTTATCATCAATTAATTTATTTTCCTGTAAAAATTTAAGAATATTATTGATTACATCTTTTTCAACAACTTCTCTTAATGCTTGATATTTTCCAGATTCATTACCTCTATCTTTGTTTGCAAGTAATTTACCAACGTAACCATCTTCTTTATTCATGTTTACAAAATTTAAAAAATTAAATTCCTCTACAAAAGTTAAAATTAAAAGTTTTTCAATATAGTTTAAGTTTTGAGATATATTCTCTCCATAAAAAGCTATATACTCACCATTTATAAATTCTTTAAAACGTTCATAATTTTCTTTTTTTAACTTTTCACTATGCTCTTTAGTTCTCCTACTCACATCAATAGTCTGACCTATATAATAAAACCTTCGTCCATCACTTTGAATAGGGGATATATAAATATAAATCAAAGGAAAATCCGATAGTGCTCTAAAATCTTCATCAGGAATCTCAGGAATTATATTTTCATCGAGCTTTGTGTGAACATAATTAAATATGGAATCGTTTTTTGGATATTGACCCCAGCATGGAAATTTATTATTTTCTATATTTGTCATTCGTTCTCTCCTATCTAATCCAACGCCTTGACTTCCAGCATCATATCGCGAATCTGTGCAGCCAGTTCAAAGTCAAGCACTTCGACGGCTTCTTGCATTTGTTTCTCTAGTTTCTTGACGAGTTCTTTGCGTTCTTGTTTGTTGAGACTATTGATATCGACTTCCTTGTCCTCTTCCTTGGCAACTGCCTTGGTCACGGCAATAAGATCAC
>CALIWM010000315.1:0-3643 GCA_938046645.1 uncultured Gemella sp.
ATTAACTCACCTTTAATAAATTCAATATTATCAAATTTCTTATTATCCCTAACTTTCTTAGCTTTTTCTAACATTGAATCTAATCTGTCTAAGCCATATAGTGTTCCTACTTTTGGATTTTTCATCTTTGTTATGAAAATATCCATTCCTGCTCCACATCCCAAATCAATTAAAGACTGTCCTTCTTTGATTTTTAGGTGATTAATTGGATTACCACAAGAGAGTCCCATATTTATTTCATCAGGAAATTCATTTATTGTTTTTTCGTCATATCCTAACGATTTACTTAGTTGTTTTGGATCAATTTTTGTCTTTTGTTTATTTTTAGAAATATTATCATAAAAATTATCAACTGATAATCTTATTTTTATATTGTCTTTCATACTCTCACCTATCTTTACTTCATTTTTTACTTTAAATTAATTATATTTATTTCCCATCTTTATATTAACTGGGGATTACATCAATTAGCTTTTATTAACTTCTTTTCATTTTTTAATTATTCAACACTAATTCTATCATAATTAAACGTACTTTTCTATCCATAAAAATAAGCCCTAATTAGGACTTATTTTTAAACTTATATTAAACTATTATATTCTTCTTCTGTTAAGTAACTTGAAATTGCACCTGTTTTTGTAGTTGTTAAACTAGCATAGTTTGTCGCAAATGTTGCCATTTGTGTTAACTCTTCTTCTGTAGTATTATTAATATCTTTTTGATTTAATAATTTAGATAAGAATGAACCAGCAAAAGCATCCCCTGCACCTGTCGTATCAACAGCTTTTATATTTGGTATTTCAGTTACTACTTTGTGATTTTGATAATAAACTTCTGCCCCATGTTCTCCTTTTGTATAAAGAACAACTTTCATATGGCTAAAGTCTTTTTTCAACGCTTCTTCGATATTAGTAGTTCCTGTTAAAAATTCCAATTCATTATCAGCAACTTTTATTACATCAACATAAGGTAAAAATTCTTTAATCGTTTCAAGATACACTTTGTGATCGTCCCAAAGATTGAAACGTAAGTTAACATCAAAAGAAATTAACACACCCGCTTCTTTAGCTTTTTTCAGTAATAAGTGATGGCTATCTTTTGATTCTTCTTGGATAGCGATACTTGCGAAGTGAATTGCTTCAATTTCTGATAAATCAACTTTTTCAACATCTTCCTTACTAATTCTTAATGTCGATGAACCTTTGAAGTAAAAACTAAATGAACGGTCTCCAGTTTCATCTAAAGAAACAAATGCTAATGGTGTGAAACTATCAGCTTTGCGGCTTACATATTTACAGTCTACATTTTCATTTTTTAAAGTATTTTCTAGGAAATCACCAAAACCATCTTGTCCTAATGATGTCAATAAATAACTTTTATGACCTAGCTTTTGTGTAACACACGCCACGTTTGCTACACATCCACCAGCCTCTTTTTTAAACGATTTTACTTTATCGATTGTTCCTACTCCTTCTCCGATAAAGTCAATTAGCATTTCTCCTATACATAAAACTGCCATTTTAGTTCTCCTCTCTAATTTCGATTGCTCCAAGTTCTTTTGCTACATAATTAGTAGCTAATATTTTTACATCGTGATTTTCTGGATAGAATCTTGTCGAAATCGTAAATGATCCACCATTAGCGAATAATTCAATTGATGAACTATCAAATACTATTTCTACATCTTCTAAATCTAATTTATATTTTCTATCATTTCTTCCATAACCACTAGTTCCAAAAGAAACTTTTAATTCTTTATTTTCATAGCTAACTTTAAAATCAGCTACATTGATCTCAAAACTTTCTCCATGTTCTTGTTTATAATACCATGTATTTTTATTAAAATCATTAGTTTCAATGTCATTACCTAATAAATCTTTTACCGATTTATGTAACGTTTGTCTAACTTTACCATCTTTGAAATTTACTACACGAGGTACTGTTAAACAGTTTTGATAACCAAACTTCGTAGTTGGATTTGTATAGCTACTATCCGGAACATACATCCAACCTATTAAAACACGATTATTATCTTCATCTAAAAATGTTTGTGAGGCATAAAAATCATGTCCATAATCTAATAGTGTGAAGTTATCTAGTTTATCTACATTCTCAATTCCATCTTCGACTATAGAATATCCAATTTGATACATATTTTCATAATTTGGATACATCCTTGTAATACCTTGAGGTGAAAACATAAATATTTCTTTCCCATCTACTTCAAAATAATCAGGACATTCCCACATAAATCCTAGATTTTTCTTAGAGTAAATTGTTTTAAATGGTTCTAGAGTATCTTTATCATATACTAATAAACATCCATAATCATTACTATCTCTAGCACCTAGCACTAGATATTTTTTTCCATTTTTTTCAAATATCTTTGGATCCCTAACATGATTTGACATATTCGGGTAATCATCTGTCTTAAGTAGACATTTTTTCTCAGTAAAATTAATTCCATCTTCCGTTTCAAAAGATATGGTATTATGACCACGTCCAGCATGAACGTAGTCATAATCTCCTTTATATTTCACATTTCCTGTGTAATAGAAGACTAATTTTTCATCTTCTATATTGGCACTTCCTGAATATACACCATGTGTTTCTTCTTCAATAGTTGGTGTTAAGAAAACGCCACGATCTTCGTAATTTTTTAGATCACTACTAGTGTAATAATACCATAGTTTAAGCCCACCATTTACTTCATATGAATATTGGTGAAAAATATGATACTTACCATTAAAATAAGCTAATCCGTTAGGATCATTCAGCCATCCTTTAGTAGGTTCTAAATGAAGATTTTGTTTCCAATTATTAGCTAGCATTTACTAGTTCCTTCTTAGTTTTGAAGAAATATGCTGTTACTGAGAATGAAACGATGAATGATAATACTAAACCTATAGCGAATGTTGACCAGTGGTTTGCAGGAATTGAAATAAATCCTGGAAGTCCAGCTGCTCCTAATGCTGATGCAAATACTTTATTAAGTCCAATCCAAGCACTTCCTACCGCACTTCCCGCAATAGCTCCGTAGAACGGATATTTAAGTCTTAAGTTAACACCGAACATCGCAGGTTCTGTAATACCTAGTAATGCAGAAATCCCTGATGCTGATGAGATTGATTTCATTTTTGTGTTTTTAGAGAATACTAATACCGCAAGAACCGCTGCACCTTGTGCTACGTTAGACATAGATGCGATTGGGAAGATAAATGTTAATCCTGTCGCAGCTAAAAGTTGAGTTTCAATTGCTGCAAAACTTTGGTGAAGTCCTGTAATAACGATTGGTGCGTATAATAGACCAAAAATACCAGCTCCTACAAATCCTCCATTCGTGTATAACCATTGTAATCCTTCACCAAGTAATGTACCTGCTTCACGAAGAACTGGTCCCATCCAAGCGAATGTTACAAATCCTGTTACAAATAGTGATACTAATGGTGTTGTTAAGTTATCTAACCATGATGGAGTTACACGACGTAAGAATTTCTCAATTGTTGCTAATAACCAAGCAGCTGCAAGAATTGGTAATACTGTTCCTTGATACCCTACTTTAGCAATCTTAAATCCAAATACATCCCAATAACCAAGAGTTGTAACTCTTTGTAATCCATCTACTGCTTGACCACTTTGATTA
>CALIWM010000316.1:0-3228 GCA_938046645.1 uncultured Gemella sp.
CTCCATTCTTTTTTTAGTGTTCTGATTAAGGAATAATATTTCTTGCTTATTTGTAATATAGATGTAATAAAAAATAACCTAATTGTAACCCTAAAAATAGCTTAACTATGGTATAATTATCAATGCATAACAATGAGTAAAGAGGACTATAAAAAATGGGAAGAAATAAACTGAAATTAGGATTAGGAGTATTAACGGTATTAGCTACACCAATAGCTGTGAATACAGTAGCTAGTAGTGATGCTTTGGCTGCCCAAGGCTGGGTTAAGACTGGAAATACTTGGTATTTCTACAATCAAAATGGAACATTAGCGAGAAATGCTTGGGTAGGAAACTACTGGTTAGGAGCCGATGGAAGAATGGCGACAAGTTCATGGGTAGATAACGGACGTTACTATGTAGGTGCTAATGGAGTTTGGGATAAAGCTGTTAAGAAACAAGAAGCGCCAAAACCAGAAGTTAAAAAACAAGGTTGGGTAAAAGAAGGAAGCACTTGGTATTACTTTGAAAATGGAACATTAGCTCGTAACAAATGGATCAGCAGTACATACTGGGTTGGAGCTGATGGAAAAATGGCGACAAGCTCATGGATAGACAATGGACGTTACTATGTTGGTTCTAATGGAGCATGGGTAAAAGATGCTAAGAAACCAGAAGCGGCGAAACCTGTAGAGAAGAAACAAGGTTGGGTAAAAGAAGGTAACGCATGGTACTTCTACTACCAAGGTCAAATTACTAAAAATGCATGGGTAGGAAGCTACTGGTTGGGTTCTGATGGTAAGATGGCAACAAGTTCATGGATAGATAATGGACGTTATTACGTTGGAGCTAATGGTCTATGGGATAAAAATGCTAAGAAGCAAGAAGCAAAAGCAGAAGTTAAAAAGAACAGCTGGGTAAAAGAAGGTAACACATGGCACTACTATGAAAATGGAACATTAGCCCGTAATAAATGGATCAGTAGTACATACTGGGTAGGAGCTGACGGGAAAATGGCTACTAATGCGTGGGTAGATAATGGACGTTATTATGTTGATGGTTCTGGAGCATGGGTTAAAAATGCAGGACATGGTATAAACTATTCAAGTTATTACAAAGTAAAATCATTATATATTCCTGTATATGATGCGAATGGTCGTATTTTATCTCATGTTTCTAAAGATACAGTATTATTTAGAGATAACAGATCTACTGCGAATGGTAGAATCCCTGTTCAAGTAGCGGGACTTACAGGTTATGTTAACGCTAGTCAAGTCACTGCAATTAACTCTAATGATACATTCATCCCAGATTACGTAAGTGATGGGAAATATGTTTATCACAGATACTCTCCGTACACTAAAGTAATGGTTGCTTATCACAATGCGAATATGCAAGTTGGTAAATCATATTATTCAGCAGATGGTATTAACTTTGGAACATTTAAATTAGACCACCCATTCCAGTTTTCTAATTTAAAATCTAGAACGAACTATACTGCGGCTGATATTAATAGACTATATAGTATAATGGGAGCCAATGATAGTAAATTAGCTGGTAAAGGAGCTACATTTAAAGCTGCTGAACAAAGATACGGAGTTAATGCTTTATATCTTGTGGCTCACAGTGCTTTAGAAAGTGCTTGGGGAAGAAGTAAAATCGCTAAAGATAAAAATAACTTCTTTGGAATTTCTGCATATGATGATACTCCATATACTTCTGCGACTAAATTTGATGATGTAGATAGTGGTATTATGGGAGCTGCACGTTGGATTAATTCTAAGTATCTACACAATTCGGGATATCCAGCTAACGGAGCACACTTAGGAAACAAAGCAAGCGGTATGAATGTTAACTACGCGACTGCACCATATTGGGGTGAGTCTATCGCGAGTATAATGTTCAGCGCTAATGAAAAATTAGGAAGAAAAGATAGATAAGAAAGGAAGGGCTAGGTTAGTATTTTAATCTAGCTTCCTTTTTAATAAAGGAGATAATTATGTTAGTTTCGGTTGTAATCGGACTTTTAAATGAAGAAAAATTTTTACCAAGGTTAATTGAAGATTTTAAAAATCAAACATACAATCATAATAATATCGAGCTTATCTTTATAGATGGAATGTCGAAGGATAATAGTTGGGCTATATTACAAGAGTTTAAAGAGAGTAAACATGATTTCTTTGATGTAGTTTTATTAAAAAATCCTAAGGTGATTTTATCTGCGGGGATGAATGTTGGAATTCGAGCCGCAAGGGGAGAATGTATTCTTAAGGTAGATTGCCATTCACATATAACGGATAGTTTTATAGAAAATAATGTTAAAGTTATAGAAAGTGGAGAAGATGTTTGTGGTGGACCACGACCTAATATTATTGAAAATGAGGATGCTTTAAGTAAAACGTTGTTGTTAGTTGAAGAAAATATGTTTGGTAGCGGTATAGCTAATTATCGAAAAGAGACTTCTAAAAAATATGTAAGTTCTGTATTCCAAGGAATGTATCGAAAAGAAATTTTTGATAAGATAGGTTTATTAGATGAACAAGTTGGACGTGTAGAGGATAATGAATTACATTATAGAATTAGGAAAAATGGATACAAAATTCGATATAGCAATGATATATTATCATACCAATATACTAGACCTACTGTAAAAAGAATGTTAAAACAAAAGTATTCTAATGGGTATTGGATTGGTAAAGTAAGTCATATATACCCTAAGGCTTTCTCAATTTTTCATTTTGTACCGTTTGTCTTTGTTTTAGGTATAATCTTTAGTCTGTTGATGTTGCCTTTAACTGAGATATTCGCTATACTTCTTGGAGTTTCTTATGCACTATTTACAATTCTTATTACAATTATGACTATAATTAATAACAAGTTTAATGTAACTTTATTATTAATTCCATTTTTACTATTTTTAGTTCATTTTAGCTATGGATGGGGGACTTTAGTAGGGTTAATAAAAGGATTTAGTTGGAAGAAAGAATATACTAATAAGTAGAAAATTCTTGTTGATATTTTTTGAAAAAATACCTAGGGGTGCTTTGAATTGATTGATTATATAAAATTATCGATTTTGAAGTACTCCTATTTGTTTTTGTTAGTTAAAAATAGTATAATTATAAATAAATTTAGCTGAAATATAGGAGGTGACAGGTTTATGAAAAAAAGAATAAGTATGATTCTTGTAGGTAGTTTATTATTAGCAAGTTTTAATGATGTTAAAGCGGATCTGTTAAAAGAACAAAG
>CALIWM010000317.1:0-2153 GCA_938046645.1 uncultured Gemella sp.
CTTGTAACCGTTAAATGGAGCAGGGTTATGGCTGGCTGTAACCATGATACCTGCGAAACAGTTGAGGTGACGAACTGCAAATGATAGTTCTGGAGTTGGACGAAGGCTTTCAAAAACGTAAGATTTGATACCGTGTTTAGCAAGAACTGCTGCAGATTCAAAGGCAAACTCAGGTGAGAAGTGACGGCTATCGTAAGCGATTGCCACACCACGTTCTTTTTCGTTTCCACCTTTTGACTCAATCAAACGAGCCAAACCTTCGGTAGCTTGACGAACAACGTAGATATTGATGCGGTTTGTACCAGCACCGATCAAACCACGCATACCAGCGGTACCAAATTCAAGATTGGTATAAAAGGCATCTTCCTTTGTTTTTTCGTCCATATTGATTAAATCTTGACGAAGGTAGTCTGGAAGGTCAGCAAAATCGACCCATTTTTGATAATTTTCTTGGTAAGTCATAGAGTGTCTCCTTTGTTTATTTGCTTTAATCGCTTTCATTATATCACGATTTGACATTTTAGTAAAACGTTAGCATAACTTAAAATGTAGGAAATTAACTTTTGCACTTTAGCGGGAAAATGGTGGGGACTGTGCTTACTTATACTAAGTTAGGGATGAAAATTAATTATTAGATACTTTATAACATGAAAGTTTATAATTCATTTTGTAGGTTTGTTGAAGAAAAAAATCAAAAATATTGTTATATTCTATTCTTTTTATAAAGAATCCTTTAATGCATCAAATGAACAGATAGAAAAATTTAAGTTAAAACTCTATAAATTTAAGATATTTTGAAAATATCTGGTTTCTGTTTTGATTTTTATTCTGCGTATGGTAAAATATAGTAAATCATTAAAGGAGAATCCATTATGAAAAAAATTCTTAAGCATTCTGCCTTGCTTTTATCAGCTTTAGCACTGGTTGCCTGTGGAGCTCAAAAAAAAGCAAGCGACAATGGTACAGCTTCAAACTCTAACTTTGAGGTTTCTGTAAAAGACGGTATGTATGTATTGCCTAAAGATGAGGATTCATCATCAACATACCTTGCACTTCAAGTCGAAATCAAGAACAATCGTGATAAACAGTTTAGTTTTACTAGCCAAGATATCACGCTATACAATGAAAAGGATGAAAAATTACAACCAATTCAAGTTTATGAAAGCGACAGTAAAACGAAATTTATGTCATATGGTGACAGTCTTTCTAAAGGAAAGAGCGTTGCTGGTTATGTAGTGTATGAAGTCGATAAGAATGCTAAGTATGAACTTCACTTTGCACCTAGCTTTTACGATGACATCAAAGAAAATTCTAAAAAGAATAACGATGTAGCAATCAAGGTGGATCCAAGTCAGTATGAAGACAATATTGATGAAGCGAAAGATGTAATGAAAAAATATGTCGATGCTGTTTACCTTAATGGGGAAAGTTCTGGTGGTGGAACGAACCTAAGTGCTACTGATAATAAGTCACAAGTTGTTGCGCTTGCTGATGATAAAAAATCTTCTGATAATAGTGCTGAATTCACAAACGATGCGAAAGCTGATAAAGAAGAGTTTATCAAGAAATTTACAGAATCGTTCGGAAAAGGCTTCTATAACTACAAACCGTCTGATTCAGAACTTAGAACATTCGCAGATGCTTACATCAAAGCAAATGCTAAGAGAGCAAAAGTTGATTACAAGGTGAAGACATACTTGCCAGACTATGCTGTTGTTTATGTTAGACCAGAAACAATTGACTTGGATAACTTGAATGTCTATGAATTGAGCCGTAAGTTCTACGAAGAAAACAAAGGTAAATATAGCAACTACTCAGAAGCTATGAAAGCTGGCGAAAAATACATTTTAGAAAATGCTCCAAGTCAATTTGATTCAACTCCTCTAGACACTAGTGATAACATGAAAAAAGAGGGTTATGAAATTAAAATGACTAAGAAAGATGGGAAATGGACCATCGATACCTCTTCTAAAAACTATGAATTGAAAGATATGGCTCGCACATTCCGTGGAGGCATTGGATACTAAGATGAAAGGTTCGAGTGTTTGACTCGAACTTTTTTCGTTGCAATTGTGCAAAAGAGAAAAAGATAGTAAAATAGATGTATGATTATTTTACAAGCTAATAAAATTGAACGTTCTTTTGCTGGAGAG
>CALIWM010000318.1:0-2015 GCA_938046645.1 uncultured Gemella sp.
GCGAATCCACCTTCGTCACCTACTGCAGTAGATAATCCACGGTTGTGTAATAATTTAGCTAAGTTGTGGAATACTTCAGCTCCCCAACGTAAAGCTTCTTTAAATGTAGGCGCACCTACTGGTAAGATCATGAACTCTTGGAATGCGATTGGAGCATCAGAGTGAGATCCACCGTTTACGATGTTCATCATTGGAGTTGGTAATTCTTTAGAGTTTGTTCCTCCTAAGTATCTGTATAGAGGTACTCCTAAAGAATCAGCTGCAGCGTGAGCTACTGCTAAAGATACACCTAAGATAGCGTTAGCTCCTAGACGTCCTTTGTTTTCAGTTCCATCTAATTCGATCATAGCATAGTCAATTCCTACTTGATCAAATACGTCGAATTTACCTTCTAATAATGGTGCAATTTCTTCATTAACGTTAGTTACAGCTTTAGTTACACCTTTACCTAAGTAACGACCTTTGTCTCCATCACGTAATTCAACTGCTTCGTATTGTCCAGTTGATGCTCCTGATGGTACTAGTGCGCGACCAAACGCTCCTGATTCAGTTGTTACTTCAACTTCTACAGTTGGGTTACCACGTGAATCTAAAACTTCTCTTGCATATACTTCTGCGATAATATCAAATGTTTTTGCTAACATTAATTTTCTCCTTGTTGTTTAATTTATATTTCTATTATACTACAATTTTTTAAAAATTGCTAAACCTAATCTAATTTTCCACCTTCTAAAAGTGCTAAGAATGATTCTGGTTGTAAAGCAGCTCCACCTACTAATGCTCCATCTACGTCTGGACATGATAGATATTCTTTTACATTCTCAGGTTTAACTGAACCACCATATTGAATACGAACTTTTTCAGCAACTTCTTTACCGTATAGTCCTTCAACTACATCACGAACAGCTTTACACATTTTTTGTGCATCTTCTTTAGTAGCTGATTTTCCTGTTCCGATAGCCCAAATTGGTTCATAAGCTATAACTGATGATGCTACTTGTTCAGCTGTTAAATCAGCTAATGCTCCTTTTACTTGAGCTCCTACGAATTCAGCAGCTTTACCTGCTTCATAAGTTTCAAGTGTCTCACCACAGCAGATGATTGGTAATAAACCATTCGCAAAAATAGCTTTTGCTTTTTTGTTAATATCTTCATCTGTTTCATGGAAATATTCACGACGTTCTGAGTGACCGATTACTACATAATTAACTCCCATTTCAGCTAATACTTTTGGTGAAGTTTCACCTGTATAAGCTCCAGAATTTTCAAAGTAACAGTTTTGAGCTGCAACTTTTAATCCTGTTCCTTCAGCAGCACTAAGTAATGCACTTAAGTCTACAGCTGGAGCTGCAATACCAGCTTCAACTTTATCTGCTGATGGTAATTTCCCAGCGATAGCTTCAACAAAAGCTTTAGTTTCTTCTGGGTTTTTATTCATTTTCCAGTTTCCTGCGATAAATGGTAATCTTGACATAATGTTACTCTCCTTGAGTTTTAAAAATTATTTATTTGATAATGAATCAATTCCTGGTAATACTTTTCCTTCTAGGTATTCTAGAGAAGCTCCCCCACCTGTAGAAATGTGTGAGAATTTTTCTGCATATCCTAAAGAAATAGCTGCTGTTGCACTATCTCCACCACCAATGATAGTAGTAGCTCCTTCTAAGTGAGCGATAGCTTCACATACACCAATTGTACCTTTTGCAAAGTTTGGCATTTCGAACACACCCATTGGTCCGTTCCAAATTACAGTTTTTGCTCCCTCAAGAGTGTTTTTGAATAATTCAACAGATTTAGGACCGATATCTAATCCTTCTTCATCAGGCTGAATATCACCTTCAGCAACACGGCTAGGTGCATCATTTGAGAACTCTTTAGCTACAACTGTATCGATTGGTAATACTAATTTATCACCAGCTTTTGCCATAAGTTCACGAGCGTATTCAACTTTATCATCTTCGCAAAGTGAAATTCCGATTTCTTTACCTTGTGCTTTCATGAAAGTATAAGCCATA
>CALIWM010000319.1:0-7030 GCA_938046645.1 uncultured Gemella sp.
AATATGATTGCTGTTCAGCTTTTGTCATATTATTGTTGTATGTAGACGTCTTTCTATGTCGTCCTCCTTTTCCCGGGGAGGGCTGCTCCATATTCATCGCCACACCATCTTTATATTTGATATCCGTATTAATCTCTAGGTATTTTGCAGATGGCATATGATGAGGAGTAATATTATCTCCCATAGTCCCTGCTTTTACAAGTTCATCAAAGCTACCAACATTTCCTTCTGTATCTAACAATTTAAAGGAATCTATATCGTCTGCCTGTCTCATCACTGGATTGGTCAGTTTGGGCACCTTTGCTTTATCCAATGCTTTAGCAGCACCTGCTGCATCATCAATCTTATCCAACGCTTTGGCTGCATCCAATACATCATCGACCCGATTGGCAACCTTTGCTACATCTACCACCTTGTCGGCAACTTTTACGGCTGTAAGAGCTGCGGCTCCTCCTGCGGTGGCAACCTCCGTTCCCACCTCGAATAGCACCTGCCCGGCAAAATCACCCCATTCCTCCGCACTCATATTGGCGGCCTTGTCGGCAAGGGTTTCCAACATGGCCCTGTTCTCCTGTTGTGCTGCCAGAAAGTCCTGAGGGTTGGCCAGCAAATTTACGGCAGAATTACGATATATCCAAGTTCCTGCTTTCCCGGCAAGATTGCCAAGCGACTTCAACGTCTCTCTGTCTTGCTTCAACTGGTCGGCGAAGCCGGCAGGATCCAGTAGCATATAAGGGAGCGAGTGTTTGCCAGCCCAAATTCCCAGATCAATAACGCCTGTAACCGTTCCTTTGAGTCCTTTCCAAAGGCCTTTGCCCAAGCCTTTACCGAAATCGATAGCCTTACTCCAGAAACTGCGTTCTTCTTCGCGTGAGGCACCACAGGCAGCCGAAGCGGCTGCCAATGTGTAGAAAATCCTGATCCGACCACCCAGCGAACAGAGTAACTCACTATTTTCGAGCAGAAGCAGATTTCCTCCCAGACGAATCTTATCCGTTACATGGGTCCAGTCTATAACGGGAGCTGTACAAGGCAACCCATTGCAGCAAGCACAAGCACCGAATGGATCGAAATTGACTGCCAATACCTTGTCCATACGAGTGCACATGTGCTCGCCCATAATGACCGTTTCGCTGTAAGAGAGGCTTCGCAACTGCGAAGGCTTTACTCCTTTGTCACAAATCGGCCAGACTCTTTTAGGGACAATCTTTTATCTCCGATGCTGAATGACCGAAATTTTCTTCGCGAAGAAAAAATATTTTGTTGGCGAAGTAATTTTATTTTCTTCGCCAACAAAATTTCAAGACTTCTACAGGGCAATTCTTCGTTGAAATAAAAATACAGCTAAACTCTCTCGGGAACATACTTCTCGGCACTCATACATCAATCCCTTCGAGGAAATGGAATACGAATAGCCTGTAGTCATCCGTCTCCCTAAGTCGCACTACAGCTCAAAACTAATTTCCGGACAATCTTGCAGTAATTTTTGTTTTGCTCGCTCAATGATTTCTATTCGGGGAATCTCCGTTTGTTGGGTATGCCAGTTGTTGATAGGCATATTCATCAACTCGTTGTCTGGTGTATAGTCTGGCAATCCGATCCTCTGGCGGATGTTTAGCCATAAGAGCATTTCTATCGGAAAAATGAAGTAATCCGATGACGGAAAATCCGGAGTACGGTCTTCATATTCATTCTCGTCTGATTCTGCGATATGGAAGTCCGTAAGGTCATTTATTATCTTTGCCAGCAAGAATACGATTGATTATTGATAATAATAAAATATAAAGGAGATTGTAACTTATGAAACAAGGTACAGTAAAATGGTTTAACGAGGAAAAAGGATTCGGATTTATCGAAGTAGCAGGAGAAAAAGATATTTTTGTTCACTTCTCAAGTATTAAAAAAGACGGATTCAAAACTTTAAAAGAAGGCGATAAAGTTGAATTTGAAGTTGAAGACGGTGCTCGTGGACCGCAAGCAGCTAACGTAGTTGTTCTTTAATTAGAAAAGTAAGGAAGTTATAATTAGACTTTTATGTCTAGTTATAACTTTTTTTTTATACATAATCAAAGGTTTTTAGTTTTAATAAACTTTTCATTATATAAATGAAGTATATTAATGGAAACGAATGCAATTTCATTGAAAAATAATTGTATATAAATTATAATTATATCAAAAGTTGAAAATATCAATATTGAAATTGTATATAAAGGGAAATGATGAGTTTAAGGCTATAGAACTCTATTCTTAGAGAAAGATAGTAGCTAATTTTTATTCTTTAGTATTGAAATATGATATTTTATCTAGAAAAAGGAGATTTAAAAAAATGAAAATTACTGAAGTGAATACACCGAAAGCACCGAAAGCAGTAGGACCATATGTGCAAGCGAACAAAGTAGGAAATCTGATTTTTTGCTCGGGTCAATTAGGAATTGATCCAGAAACTGGGAAAATTGTTGAAGGTGGAGTTATCGAAGAAGCAAAACAAGTGTTTAAAAATATTGAAGCAGTTCTAGAAGAAGCAGGAAGCTCTATGAATTATGTTGTAAAATCGTTAGTATTATTGAAAGATATTGCTGATTTCGCTGAAGTGAATAAAGTTTATGCGGAGCAATTCAATGATGTGCTTCCCGCTAGATCAGCTTTCCAAGTAGCAGCGTTGCCATTAGGTGGTAATATTGAGATTGAAGTTATAGCTGTAGAAAAATAAGAAAATAGAAAAAATCAAGGATAGTCATTGTTATCCTTGATTTTTTGCGTTATAGCTAGCAATTGCAGCGTTTATTTCTTCATTTGTAAAATTAGAGATATCACCTTTTAACTCATTCTCAATGATATTCCTACTAGTGCTACCTTCCTGAGTGTAACGTATAGTGTTGTATGTCTCAGGTACTTGTTGACCAATAATTTGTGGATGATTTTGAGTATTAGGTATAGATGAAGATTTTTTAGTATCTGTAGAATTATTCTTAGTACTATTAGAATTTTTATTAGAGGATGTAGTTTCTTTTTTAGAGACTACTCTATTTTCTACTTCTTTTTTAGTTTCTTCTTTTTTAGTTATGTTAGTTTTGTGATCTTGTTCTAATTCTGAGGTTTCAGAATTTAATAGCTTTTCTTTTAAGGCTTCGTATTTAAATTCGTATTTAGCTAAAATATCTTTAACTTGATCAGCATAGTTAGGTGAAGTTGCATCTAATTCTAAAATTTCAGTAAGAGCATTATCATAATTATCTAATTGTGTATCTAAATATGAGATTGCTTTTGAAAAAGTACGATTTGTGTCTAATTTTTTAGCTTGTTTTAAATGTTCATAAGCAGTTTCTGTGTCAGCGTTATTAAGTGCATTGTCGATTTTTACTAGTTCACTAGCAATGTTAACTTCATTATCTATATTTCTTAATGTTTCTTTAGCTTTTTCTGTAGTTAAAGTCTCAAGGCCGTTTAAGCCGGTTTTAAAATCATATGAATCATTAATTAATGATATATATTTTGAATGTTCTTCTTTGAAATTCTTATTTCCTGCATTAAGGTAGTAATATGTCCCACCTACTAAGAAAAATATTGCTAATATAGGCATTAAAACAGAGATTATTTTTTTCATAAAGGCTTACACTCCTTTCTTTAATGTCTTTAATTATAATTAATTGTATAATGTTAAGGAAAAAAAATCAAGTGAAGCAAATGATAAGTCATTAAATTAAATACATATATTAGCTACATAAACGATGAGTGGAATTATTATATAGTGAAAAAAATAGTAGCTATTAATGTTGAATTTTGTGGAAAAATAATCTTATATAGTAGCAGATGAACATAAAGAAGGATGAAAATTATAATATAAAATACACAATAATTTCTTGACAATAATAGTAGTTTGGTATAATATATTTAAAAGAAACGTGACAAAAAAAGTAAAAAGAATTTTATTTTATGTTTTAATTAAAGAGAATTTAATCCTTAGGCTGAAAGATTAAATATTAATGATTAAAATAATGAACACTTTTTGTAAAATTTAATAAATTAAAAATAAGGTATCGATATTTCGATATGAATTAGGGTGGCACCACGAATTTAGTTATCGTCCCATATAGTTTAAACTATATGGGGCGATTTTAATTTATATTGAAGTATGATTTGTAGATAAATCATTGAAAGGAGAATGAAATGGTAATTAGTATGCCGAGAGGGACTCAAGATATACTACCTGAAGAAAGTATTAAATGGCAGTATATTGAAGGGAAACTAAGAGAAATTAGCAAGAACTTTTGCTATGAAGAAATTAGAACACCAATGTTTGAATCAACAGAATTATTCAGTAGAGGTGTTGGAGATACTACTGATATAGTTCAAAAAGAGATGTATACTTTCCAAGATAAAGGAAATAGATCTTTGACACTAAGACCTGAGGGAACTGCTGGAACAGTTCGTTCTTATATAGAAAATAAATTATTTGCTAAGACAATTCAACCACAAAAACTATACTATGTTGGTCCGATGTTTAGATATGAAAGAAAACAAAAAGGACGTTATCGTCAATTCGTTCAATATGGAGTTGAGGTGATTGGGGAAGAAAGTCCAAAGATTGATGCAGAAGTAATAAGCTTAGCGTACAATATTTATAGAATGTTTGGTATAGAAAATATTAAGGTAAGTATTAATTCATTAGGAAATCCCGAAGAAAGACAAGCTTATAATGAGGCGTTAGTAAAACATTTTGAACCTAGAATAAATGAGTTTTGTGAAGATTGTAATAATCGACTTCACAAAAATCCTATGAGGATTTTAGATTGTAAAGTCGATGCGGAACATGAACTTATTAAATCAGCACCAAAATTATTAGATTACTTGGGTGAAGGGTCTAAGCAATATTTCGCAGAGGTTCTAAAACACTTAGATGCATTAGGTGTAAAATATGAAATTGATCATAATTTAGTTCGTGGATTAGATTACTATACTCATACTGCATTTGAGATTATGATAGATAATCCTGAAGTGGAATTAAAAACACTTTGTGGAGGTGGTCGTTATAATGGTTTAATTAAATTGTTAGATGGGCCGGAAGATAAAAAAGGTATCGGTTTTGCTTTAAGTATAGAAAGATTATTATTAGCTCTTGAAAGTGAAAATATTGAATTACCTATAGATGATACAATCGATGTTTTTGTAGTTGCTATGGGTGAAGAAGCTTCAAATGCTGGAGTTAAAATAACTAATGATTTAAGATTAGCTGGATATAGCGTACAAAATGATTATTTTGATAAAAAAATGAAAGCTCAAATGAAGATTGCTGATAGATATAATGCAAAATATTCTATAATAATTGGACAAAGTGAACTGGAGAGTGGAACGCTTGTTGTAAAAGATATGAAATCATTTGAACAAGAAACAATTAAGTTAGAAAACATAGTTGATTATTTACAAGAGAAAGTGAGAGGAGAAAAATAATGAGCGCATACGGAAGAACGGAATACGCTGGTCGTATAGATGAAAAATATGTTGGGAAGAAAGTAACATTAAAAGGTTGGGTTAGTAAACGTCGTGACCTTGGTAACTTAATCTTTATCGATGTTAGAGATAGAATGGGTGTAGTTCAATGTGTATTCTCAGGAGAAAAGAATGCTGAACTTCATGAATTAGCAGGAACTTTAAGAAACGAATTCGTAGTTTCTATAGAAGGAGAAGTAGTATTAAGAAATGAATCTACAGTAAATGAGAAAATTGCTTCTGGTAAAGTAGAAGTTATTGCTGATAAATTAGAAATTTTATCGAAAGCAAAAACATTACCATTCGTATTAGACGATGCAAGTTTATCAAGTGAAGAGCTACGTCTTAAATACCGTTACTTAGACTTAAGAAGAACAGAACTTGCAGAAGTATTACACTTACGTTCAAAAATTACTAAAGCAACAAGAGATTACTTAGATAACAACATGTTTGTTGATGTTGAAACACCAATTTTAACTAAGTCTACTCCAGAAGGAGCGCGTGACTACTTAGTACCAAGTAGGGTGCACCCAGGTGAATTCTATGCATTACCACAATCACCACAATTATTTAAACAATTATTGATGGTTGCTGGATTTGACAGATACTATCAAGTAGCTCGTTGCTTCCGTGATGAAGACTTACGTGCAGACAGACAACCAGACTTTACTCAAATTGATATGGAAATGAGCTTTATGTCACAAGAAGAAATTCTTACAATGATAGAAGGTTTAATTGCACATGTAATGAAAGAAGTAAAAGGAATTGATGTAGTATTACCATTCCCACGTCTTGACTATGAAGAAGCAATGGAAAGATTTGGTAGTGATAAACCAGATACTCGTTTTGGAATGGAATTAAAAGATGTTAGTGATCTTGTTAAGAACTTAGATTTCAAAGTGTTCTCGAATGCAGTAGAACAAGGTGGAGCTGTAAAATGTATCGTAGCAAAAGGATGTGCAGAGCAATATTCTCGTAAAGATATCGATGCACTAGGTAAATATGTTGCAAACTATGGAGCTAAAGGATTAGCATGGGTTAAAGTTACAGAAGAAGGATTAAATGGGGCAATTGCTAAATTCTTTACAGATGAAGTAGCACAAGAATTAGTAGCTCGTGTAGATGCAGAAGTTGGAGATATTATTTTATTTGCTGCAGATAGTAAGAAAGTATGCTACGCATCATTAGGTGCATTACGTCAAAAATTAGCAGCTGATTTAGATCTAATTGACAAAGATAAATATAACTATTTATGGGTAGTAAACTGGCCTTTATTAGAATATGATGAAGAAAAAGGTCGTTATAGTGCAGCTCACCACCCATTCACTATGCCAAAAGTAGAAGATGTTGAACTATTAGAGACAGCACCTGAAAAAGCATATGCACAAGCTTATGATATAGTACTTAATGGATATGAGTTAGGTGGAGGAAGTATTCGTATTTACGATAAAGAAGTTCAATCTTCTATGTTTAAAGCATTAGGATTTACACAAGAACAAGCTCAAGAACAATTTGGATTCTTATTAGATGCATTTGAATATGG
>CALIWM010000320.1:0-4112 GCA_938046645.1 uncultured Gemella sp.
CACTGGAGAAGGTCTCCCACTGTTTGGTGAAATCATCCTTTTGTTTGCCTTGCCATTCAGGCTGAATATTTCGGTGCATAATGGGATACTTGATATTGTGAACATTCTGTTGGATTTCCCCTACAGACTTCTTGGCGGTGCGAAGACGTTCCAATTTTTCATCGATGGAAGTAATCCGGGATTGGGCGGAGGAGATGCTGGAGTAGTGTTGATTCACTTGGCTTTGAAGAGAATTCTATTTAAAGCAAGAGCTTACCAATAAACCATTGGTAAACTCTTGTTTCATTCAATTTTAACATCGATGGAAAGGCCTATTTTAATCTTTGCTCGCTAGAATTTCAGCCCCTTCGGGTAATATTTCTTCCAGTTCAGTCTTTGTAAATAAGCCCTGCGCTTCAGGATTTCCTCTTAAAGCTTCTGGATATTGCCTCAAGAAATTTCTATCAGCTTCTTCTTGTGTCACGTTCGGTGGCCAACAATCGTTCTGAATCTTCCAAGCTACTTCTTGTAGCGTTCTCTCCCCACTATCCAATAAGGAAAATAAGTCATTTGATAATTCATAGACAACTAACCAAGACGCTACGGTTCCTTCTTCTAAAACCAAATAATACTTGTCCTCATTTCTCCAGAGAGATTTCCCGTATCCTTCAACTTCTTCAAACTGGATAACATCCTCCCATTCTAGTTTTGTTGATTTCATTCTATACCTCTTTTACTTAAATGGTGAAACATAATCGTCTGGAAGTTTCCCTCTCCAGTCAATCCATTTTTTTTCCGCAAGTGGAATTAATCTTTCAAGCTCTTCCTGAGTAAATAATTCCCAACTCTTAGGATTAGCTATTAAAGGAGTTAAGCCTTTTAATATAAATTGTTTCTCACTAGCTTTCTTTTCTTCTTCCGTCGGTGGCCAACAATTGTTCTTTACTCTATAAGATACTTCTCGTATCGTTCTCTCCCCACTTTCCAGTAAGGCAAATAAAACTCATTTGGTAATTCATAAACCACACGCTGAGGGGCAATTCCTCCCTCCTCAGTAACGTAATAAAGAGTATTACCATCTCTCCATATATGCTGACCGTAGCCTTTTACCTCTTCAAACTGGATAACATCTTCCCAGTCTAATTTACTATGTTCCATGTATGTTCTCCTCTTTTGGTACTAATATCTTCCATTACACCTTCTGGAATATCTCCTGGGAAAGTTCGTCCAGCTGGTCTCCACCAGTCATTGGCTCCAACTTCATTCCCGCTTGGTATTGAAATCCCTTTTTTCGCTACTACTTCTGGAGTGACATCCAAACGATAAAGTGGACCATCTCCTAAATAACCTTCATCAAGTCCTAATATAATTTCGTAAAGACGATTATCTCCATTGGCAACCTTTTCAATGATATCTGCATGTTCTTTACTCAACCAGAAACTTGTTCCATCATTACCTCCAACAATACCTCCATTCCAACTTTCGCTTGGTTGAAATTTTTGGAATCTGGATGCACCATTTTTAAATTGCTGTCTGTGTGCTTTTATATATTCTGAGCCATACGAAGGCGCTCCAATTTTTCATCAATGGCAGTAATACGTGATTGGGCAGAGGAGATGCTGAAAGAGTGAGTGCTCACTTGTCTTTGTAGAGAATTCTATTTAAAGCAAGAACTTACCAATAAAATATTAGTATACCTAAATCCTCATAATATTTTAATGATTGTCCAAGCTGGATTTGAGTTTCCCTTCTTGCCTAAAGATTCGGACAATTTTTCCTTTACGAATATTGGCTAAGTCTGATAAAGAAAATTCTCTATTTCCCATCGCATCGAGAAGGGCATCCTTCACTTCTTTAGGTACATTTGCAAATTCTTTAAGAATATTTTCCTCAGTTAAATCTACAAGCACCTCATACTAATGGTATGCTTGATATCCCTCAGGATATGGCAAATCTCTAATATTAACATATTGTAAATTTTATAAAGCTGAACTCGATAACCCTAGTTTAGATTTTAATATGCTAAACCAAGTTTTGTCCATTTTCCTGTATCTAGATCTAATAGGAAATGAAAACGATCACGACCGTAGGAATCTCGATTCTCCTCAATAACTGCATCGCAAATAACTTTTATTTGGTTGCTAAGAACATCTGTGACATAGACCATAGTATAACCCTCAGGAGATTTAGCCTGATAAATGAGATTACCATATAAATCCAATATTTTCATTTCAGTAACCGAAGTCTGTTCAGACGAGATTCTATAAATAACTAAAATCAGTTTTTGATTGGGGTAGAAAGAGACTGATTCTTTATTAGGAATCTCTATTTCATGTTTTTTATTATAGCTCCAGGAAATAATGTCAGTCGACTCATGATATTGGAGTATTAACAACCCATCTATAGAGTAATAATAAAAATCTGATGCAATAAAATTTTTTCCAACTCCAATAAAAATAACATTTTTATCTTTATCAAAGTCTGCAAATATTATATTTTCTATGTGAATTTCTATAGTTTCTCCATTATTCTCCCACTTAACATTTTGGTCAGTATATTTAACCCTCATATAAACTACCCTCTCAATATTCTATATTACGAATTCCAATTATCTCTAAATGTTTCATTTTTTCTCTCCCCATCAACATTTCAATCTGATTGGGTCCACCTGGCAAACACATGTTGATTTCCAAATCTATTTGAGGTCCGATAGGTCCTACATTTGCAGGGATTTCACTCCCTTCTTTGACTCTATATTGAACAACTCTATCAATATCTTGAAAACCTCCTGTCATCTAGGACATTGTATAATTACCATTTTCTCCAGTTATAATAAACCCATTTCCTTTTATTTGATTCATTTGGTAATACACCCTTTCTGAATCATCTAACTGAATTGGAGTTTCTTTTATCCAAAATTTTGTTTTTATCAAACGATAAAGTCGATTTATTGCATCACTTTCATTTTTAAATTCGTCTCTTATCCAGATATCTTGGCGCTCATTAACCTCATATACTTTATATTGTTTAGACTTCTCATCGTAATAGTATCCCAAGGTAAATTGACCTTCAAATCGTTCATCAAGCGCAATATAAAATGTCCCTATTTTATCTCTATGTTTACTAATGAAATTCGCTAGTTCCTGTTTTGTCATCAAAATTTCTCCATTATCGCCACAGCCACATTCACTTTCCTACAAATTGATATCCTTTGGTGGATTGTAGTATTTTTCCTTGAATTCCTTAAGGATTTTCTCTACCTTTTCCCCCTCATAAGACTTGAAAGAAGGAATTGATTTAATATTTCCAATCAATCGACTGTAATATCCACTAGTTTTTAACTCGCTAGGAAGTTTTTCTATTGTATCAAGTATAAGAGGAACTAATTTTCTTGTATCAATTTCAAAAGGGAGGGGTTTATATTCCGCTAGAACGAAATCTTGAATCAATAAATATTCCGTAACTTGCCATATTTTCTTTTCATCAATACTTAAAGAAAACTCTTTTAATATCTCAAATGTCCTTCTCTCTATATCTTTATCACTTTCTATATACAGAGGGAATAAACAATATTCCAGCAGCACCTGAATATCAGTGTATTCTGTTATCATTGAGTTTCGTTGTTGAAAACGATACCTAATGTCCTCTCCAAGAAAAGCTTCTGCTTCTTTTCCTTCCCTCATCACTTTTAGATAATGTTTGACAAAATTTTGATAATTTTCTTTATTTTTCAATTTATACGTCTGCATTTAGTTACTCCATTGGTTAATTCTACTTATTTCTAGGTATTTACTTGGTCTATTGCTGAATGATGGTATTAAAACTTTGTCTTATTATAGCATAAAATAAATACAGAAATAAAAAATGGGGAACTTAAGGAAAGAGAAAACCACCTGAAAAAAACTATCAGATGGTAACTTTTCAATCTTGAACAGACGAATCATTTTCTTAGAATGTTAGTTTTGTGATAACTTCTGCAACATTTCAGGAGAAATTGGGTCTACGAGAACATACTTGGCATCCAACATATAGATACCCTCGGTCAACGACTCTAAGAACTGTCGATAAGGAACCTCGGCTAGTTTTTCCCCATCGGCTGTCATGATAAACAGTCGTGCAACTGCAACCTTACT
>CALIWM010000321.1:0-3821 GCA_938046645.1 uncultured Gemella sp.
TAACTTATGATTCAGGTGGTTACTCAATTAAACCAACAGCTAATAGCATGGATATAATGCACTGCGATATGGGTGGTGCAGGAACTGTGATTGGAACAATGAAACTAGTTGCTACTAGAAAATTAAAAACTAACGTAATTGCAGTTGTTGGTGCATGTGAAAACATGATAGCTGGTGGTTCTTATAAACCAGGTGATGTAATTTCAACACTTTCAGGAAAAACTGTAGAAGTATTAAACACAGATGCAGAAGGACGTATTACTTTAGCAGACTCAGTTTACTACGCTACTGAAAAATTAAAAGTTAGCAAAGTAATAGACCTAGCTACATTAACGGGAGCATGCTTAGTAGCGTTAGGTGAATTCTACACAGGTGCAGTAACAAACAACCAAGAATTCTATAATGAACTAAGTAAAGCTGCGAAAGAAGCAGGAGAAAGAGTATGGCAAATGCCAGCTGATGACAGTTTTAGGGAATTAAATAAATCTTCTATTGCTGATGTGAAAAATACAGGTGGAAGACTTGGTGGAACAATTACTGCTGGATTATTTATTGAAAACTTCGTAGCAAATAATGTTCCATGGGTACACTTAGACATAGCTGGAACTGCATACCTATCAAAAGCTGAAAAATACCTTCCAAAAGGTGCTACAGGAGTACATGTTAAAACATTGTATAATTTATTAAACAAATAATTTTCAGGAATAATTATAGAACTCAATGCAGAGATGAACATTGAGTTCTTTTCTTTTTATTATGCATAAAAATGAAATGAGTTAAAATAAAATAATTAGAAAATAATAATTTTTTACTTGACAAGAAAATACTTAGGGTGTAAAATAATTAACAATAAAACTAAAACCTTAGAAAAGAATAGTAATTTGGTAAAAAATTTTTAGCGAGCTAACGTTGGTGTGAGGTTAGTAATTTTTCTAGATGAACGCACTTTTTAGGCAATTATTAAATAATTGGTAACTCTGCCTTAAAGAGATTGAGTGGGTATACTAAATACCAAGAAAAGTGGCAACGCGGAATTGATTTCGTCTTTTTATAGTTTCTTAGGAAATTATAAAAAGACTTTTTTATTTATATCGGGTCGCTACATACAGACCATGGACAGTATGTTTCTTAGATTTAGTATATCAAAAAGAGTGGCACCGCGAAAATTCGTCTCTTTGTAGCTAAGATAACTAGTTACAAGGAGTTTTTTTATTTATAATTTGTTCTTTTCTATCACTATATAATATAATAAAGAAAAAAGGAGACAAGACGATGAAAAAATTATTATTATTCATTACATCGATTATTACAGTAGTTACATTAACAGCATGCTCAAGCAGCAGCACAAAAAACAAATTACAAGAAGTTAAAGAGAAAAATAAAATAGTATTAGGAGTTTCTCCTGACTATCCTCCGTATGAGTTTTTAACAACAGAGAATGGTAATAAAAAAGTTGTTGGTGCTGATATTTACCTAGCAGAGCAAGTTGCTAAAAAATTAGGTGTTCAAGTTGAAATTCAACAAATGGCATTCGATTCATTAATCGCAGCATTAAATGCTAATAAAGTTGATATGGTAATCTCTGGGGTTAACCCAACAGAGGAAAGAAAAAAAGCCGTTGATTTCTCAGATGTTTATTACACAAGTAAAGGTATTTTTGTAGTAAATAAAGATAGTGAAGAAATCAAATCTGTAGCTGATCTTAAAAATAAAAAAATCGGTGTTCAAAAAGGTTCAACATATGAGACTTATGCTAAAGAACAACTAAAAATGGAGGATAAAAATATCCAAGCTTTAACTGACGTACCAAGCTTATTACAAGATCTAAAAAACAAAAAAATTGATGCAGTATTAATTCCTGACGATGTTGCAAAAATTGCAATGAATAAATACACTGATATTAAAATTAGTACATTTACTGCAGATAATGATCCAGAAGCAACTGGTATGGCAATTGCCTTCAAAAAAGGAAAAAATGATAGTAATAAAGAATTATTAGAACAAGTAAACGCAGTAATTAAAGAAATTCAAGATCAAAAAGCATTTGAAAAAGAGCTTGATAAATATGCTAAAGTTGCTGCACAAAGCGAATAAAAGAGAGGTATAAAATAGAATGTTTGATTTTCTTCCAAATTATTACACAGCGTATTTAGAAGCTACGGTAACAACTTTAAAAGTTTCACTTATAGCTTTACTAGTAGGATTAATACTTGGAATTGTAGTATGTTTAGCAAAAATTAGTACTTTTACAGTACTTAATGTAGTAGCAGCAGTATATGTAGAAATTATTAGAAATACACCAATACTAGTGCAAATTATGATTATCTATTTTGCACTACCAGAAATCGGTATTTCATTCACACCATTTATGTCAGCGATAATTGCTCTTTCAATTAACTCTGGTGCATATGTCAGTGAAATATTCCGTTCTGGGATACTTGCAATTGATAAAGGACAAATGGAAGCAGGACGCTCATTAGGATTGAGTTATTTCCAAACTATGAAATTAATCATTTTACCACAAGCTCTAAAAAACAGCTTACCAGCCTTAGGGAATGAGTTTATTTCATTAGTAAAAGAATCTTCAATAGTTTACTTTGTAGGAGTAGCAGATATTATGTTTACAGCAAATACTGTAAAAAACGCTACATACCAAACATTTGGTCCATACTTAGTAGCTGCTGCAATATATTTTATAATTACATCAATATTATCACTATTGGTAAAACGTTTAGAGAAAAAATTAACGAAGTAGGTGAAGAAATTGTTATTAGAAATAAAAGATTTACATAAAAAATTCGGAAAATTAGAAGTATTAAAAGGTGTAAATATCAACGTTGAAAAAGGGGAGAAAATTGTAATATTAGGTTCAAGTGGTAGTGGTAAGAGTACAGCGTTACGTTGTGTGAACTTATTAGAAACACCTACTAGTGGACAAATCTTATATAACGGTGAAGATATTACAAAACAAAATATCAATAAATATAGAAAAAAAGTTGGAATGGTATTCCAAAACTTTAACCTATTCCCAAATATGAGTGTATTAGAAAATATTACACTTGCTCCCAAAACATTTGGAGATGATACTGCTGAAAATATAGAGAAAAAAGCAGTTGAATTATTAAAGAGAGTTGGACTAGAAGATAAAAAAGATGTTTATCCGAATAGCCTTTCTGGGGGACAAAAACAACGTGTTGCGATAGCTCGTGCTTTAGCTAATTCACCAGAAGTGTTACTATTCGATGAACCAACAAGTGCACTTGATCCAGAGATGGTAAAAGAAGTACTAGATGTAATCAAAGAACTTTCAGAAGAAGGATTAACTATGTTAATAGTTACTCACGAAATGAACTTTGCTAAAGAAGTTGCGGATAAAGTAATATTCATGGATGGTGGAGTAGTATTAGAACAAGGAACACCATCAGAAATATTTGATAATCCTAAAGAAGAAAGAACAAAAGAATTCTTCTCAAAAATATTATAATATAGTAAATATCACTAAGGAATTAAAAAAATTCTTTAGTGATATTATTCTATATTGAGCTAATTATACGTATTATCTTTGTAAACGTTTTGCATCGTATTAACTCTTTGTTATAATAGGAGTTAGTATAAAGGTGTTTTAGATGAAGGGTACAAATTATATTATGTGGAGGTAGGGTTGTGGATATACTAGAAAATTTAGCAAGATTGAGTTTAATTCCTATAGTTACTATATTTTTAAAGGTTAAAATATCAAGTGAAAAGCATTTTAAGATAGCTGCTGTTTCACTATTATTTGTGATTTTTTTAAGATTTTTCTTTTTAGACTATCATGATTT
>CALIWM010000322.1:0-3774 GCA_938046645.1 uncultured Gemella sp.
AAAAATCAAATTATATTATAAATTTTCGAACCTTTTTTTCATGCTAATATAGAATATTATTTTCAAATTATGTGTAACATTTACAGAAAAACTACCAGGAACTCTGATATGTCAACCATATTAAAAAATAAAACAACGCTTTTATTAGCGTTGTTTTCATTCATTAAACAGGTTTTTCAACAGTTAATATTTTTATATTTTTCAATAAATTAGTATAAACATAATTTGCTGCTATAAGACCAGCAGTTGATGGACAAAATGCGTTCGATGCTGGTGGAATTTTCGCTTTTCGTATATCTGAATCTTGTTTACCAATTATTTCTAGATATTCTTTGTTTGCAATTGTTGGACTTTCTGTAGAAAATACTACGGGAACTTTCCCTCTTATTTTCTCTTTTTTCAATTTAGTTCTTATTACTTTTGCTAATGGACATACTGTAGTTTTACTTATGTCTGCAATTTGGAATTTTGTTGGATCTAATTTATTTGCAGAACCCATCACACTAATCACTGGTATATTATTTGCTAAACAATGTTTTATTAAATGTATTTTAAAAGTTACCGTATCGCATGCATCGATGACAAAGTCCAGCGGTTTCTCATAGAATACTGGATATGTGTCTTCTGTGTAGAAATCTTGAATAGCAATAACTTCACATTCTGGATTAATATCCAAAATTCTGTCTTTCATAACATCAATCTTAGACTTCCCAATCGTACTTCTAAGTGAATGAAGCTGCCTATTAATATTTACTGCATCCTACTGTTTTAGTAGTAGCGTGTATTTGTCTATTAACATTTGTAATATCAATATCGTCTTTATCCATTAACACTAAAGATCCTACTCCTGAACGTGCTAATGACTCAGCAGCAAATGAACCTACTCCACCAACACCTAGTATACCTACTCTTTTACTTTTTAATATTTCTAAACCTTCTGTTCCTATAACTAATTCATTTCTCGAAAATTGATGTAACATTTCTATCTCCATATTTCTAATTTTTTCTTTTAAATTAAAAAAGACTGGATACTATTTTGAACCAGTCTAAAAAAAACCAAAACGCCGTAGATTCTTACCTGAATTGGTCCTGATATAATCAGGTGGGTACGATAGCCTTATCTTCTAAAGTCTTCTCAAGGAAGCATTTTATACTAGTAAGCGATTCTCGTTCCCGTTCAAAAAGTGTTAGGCCCGAATGTATGGTAAGTCTTACAAGCGCTTTAGTTGTATATTTATATTTTACCACACTTACTTTATTAAAACAACCTCAAAATTTGTATAATCAGGTAGATGAACTTGTTTTATTTCTCTAAATCCTATCAAATAAAAGGTTTTCATAAAGTAAAATATTTTTTAAACATATTTTTAATAATCGATTCTTTTATACTTATTTTTTTTATTAAATTTTTACTATTTTAAAAGCTTTTTCAGAAATTTTCCTGTGTAACTTTCATTATTTTTAATTAATTTTTCTGGAGTACATTCTGCAAGAATTGTTCCTCCTCCTACTCCACCTTCTGGACCTAAATCTATCAAATGATCACAGCATTTTATAACATCTAAATTATGCTCAATCACAACAACAGTGTTTCCTCCATCAACTAACTTATCAATAATTTTAATAAGTCTACTAATATCATCAATATGTAAACCTGTTGTTGGTTCATCAAGAATATAAAGTGTTTTACCTGTAGATTTTTTATAAAGTTCACTCGCTAGTTTAACTCTTTGAGCTTCTCCTCCTGAAAGTGTTGTTGCACTTTGACCTAGTCTTATATAATCAAGTCCTACATGTACTAATGTCTCAAGTTTATTTTTTATCTTAGGAATATTCTCGAAAAATTCATACGCTTCTTTAATAGTCATGTCTAAGACATCACTGATACTCTTACCTTTGTATTTAACTTCTAATGTTTCTCTGTTGTATCGCTTACCTTTACACACTTCACATGGAACGTAAACATCCGGTAAGAAATGCATTTCTATTTTTAGAATTCCATCTCCACTACAAGCTTCACAACGACCACCTTTTACGTTAAAGCTAAATCGTCCTTTTTTGTATCCACGTAATTTAGCTTCATTAGTACTTGCATATAAATCTCGTATATCATCAAATACCCCTGTATAGGTAGCTGGATTACTTCGTGGTGTCCTTCCAATTGGGCTTTGATCTATATCGATAATCTTATCTATATTCCCTTTAATTCCCTCTACCGATTTCACTACAGTTGTATCGATTTCTTCTTTATTAAGAACATTTTTTACTGAATTAAATAATATTTCATTAACAAGTGTTGATTTACCACTTCCTGAAACCCCCGTTACTCCTATAAATTTCCCAAGTGGGAATTTTACACTAACGTCTTTTAGGTTATTTTTTCTCGCTTTTTTAATAACGATATATTCACCATTACCTTCTCTTCTTTCTGATGGTACAGCTATTTTTTTGCGACCGGATAGATAAGCTCCAGTTATAGAATTTTCATTCGCCATAATTTCATCAGGTGTTCCAACAGCAACTACTTGTCCTCCATGTTCACCTGCTTTAGGTCCTATATCAACGATATAGTCACAAGCCATCATCGTATCTTCATCGTGTTCAACTACTAATACTGTATTTCCTAAATCTCTCATAGATAACATAGTATTAATTAATTTTTCATTATCTCTTTGGTGTAAACCTATTGAAGGTTCATCAAGAATATAAGTAACACCCATAAGCTTTGAACCAATTTGCGTTGCTAATCGAATACGCTGAGCTTCTCCACCTGATAATGTTCCTGAAGATCTATCTAGTGTTAAATAATCTAAACCAACATCATTTAAAAACTGTAATCTTGATTTAATTTCTTTAAGTACTAATTTAGCTATTGCATAATCTTTTTCACTTAGTTTTATATTTTGGAAAAATTCATAACTATCTTTAATAGACATCTCACAAACTTCTGCAATATTTTTTTCTGCTACATATACTGATAAGATTTCTGGTTTTAATCTTTGACCTTTACAACTACGGCATGAATCTTCTTTAATATACTTAGCCATAGCTTCTCTTGTTGCTCTAGTCATTCCTGATTTATAACGTCTAAGGATATTATTTGCTACTCCTTCAAAATATACTATACGTGAACGCATAACTCCTTCATCATTAATGTATTTATGAGTAATTTCTTCATGATTATTTCCATATAAAATAATTTGTTGTTGTTCATTGCTTAAGTCTTTGAATGGAGTATCCATGTCAATTCCAAAGTGTTCACATGCACATTTAATTAAACTTGGATAATATGTCGAAGTCGCATTATTATAAACTAATATCGCACCTTCATTTATCGTTAAGTCTTTTTGAATAATTTTGTTAACATCTACAGTTTCGTGCATCCCTAAACCGTCGCACTCAGGACAAGCCCCTTGCGGATTGTTAAATGAGAAGATACGAGGCTCTAAATCACCTAAAGTGAAATCACAATGTTTACAGCTATATTTTGTTGAAAATAGCTGTGTTGTTTCTTCTTTAACATCATCTATTTCTACTAAATCATTATTAGAAAGGTTTAGTGACGTTTCTAATGAATCAGCTAAACGTGTTTCAATTCCTTCTTTAATAACTATCCTATCAATAATCACACTAATAGAATGTTTTTTATTTTTATCTAATTCTGGAATATCTCCAACTTCGTATAATTCACCATCAATTTTGAAGCGAATATATCCATCTTTTACTAGTTTATCTATTAATTTTTTATGAGTACCTTTTTTATCTTTAACAATA
>CALIWM010000323.1:0-5992 GCA_938046645.1 uncultured Gemella sp.
CTTCATTAAAGTTTTCAATGAGGCTACAGTAGGACCAGGCTTGGTAGGATGGGTGCGTAACTTCATGGAGTCCTCCACGGAGATAGGTAGATACAATATTATCCTTATCTGCTACTTTGAAAGCTTCGCCCCATTGTTTTAATTCAACGATAATAACATGTTCTTTATTATGTTGATCAAGACCGGTAATTATAAAATCGACACGCTTTTGGGTGTTTGGAACAATATATTCAATGGCAACACCGGCCAAGTCTGGTATTGCTATATCACGCATGACATTAGCCATATAAGATAATGAAGTTTGCCATGAATGAATTTCAGATTCGCCTACACGACGATATTTTTCTGTTAACGTTTGATGTAGCTTTTTTACCAAGACACCTTGTTCGAAATCTTGGATGAAGGATTGTTTTGTGGAAGAGTAGATAATCATAGTGTTAATATTTTCTAGTTTTACTTACTTAAAATTAAAAGTATGAATTTTTTATTGAACATAATATAATTATAAGTTGTATTATATTACTAATATAATACAATTAGAAGGTAAAATGATATATAGATAAATTAAAGTTAATTTTGTATAATAGAATATATGTTCCCTTTGGAGTATACATTAAATATCTATTTTGCTATATAACTATTATTTAATACTATATTTTTGTATATAGTTTTTTAGTATCTTATGGAGTTTATATGAATAAAATAGTAGCCATTAGTTTATTTTCTGGTGCTGGTGGATTAGATATAGCTAGTCATATGGCAGATGTACCAGTTATTTTTAGTACTGATATAGAAAAAGATTGCATTGAGACACTTCAGTCTAATAAAAAGTATTTCAAGAATACTACTATTATTCAAGGTGATTTGAGTAAAATTTCGAGTAATATTATTAGAGATAAAATAATGCAATATGAGTTTGATAAATTCATAGTGATAGGCGGAGCACCTTGTCAACCATTTTCTAAAGCAGGATATTGGGTTGGACATGAAACTAGAAAAGGCATTAATGATCCTAGAGCCTTTTTAGTTGATGAATATTTACGTGTAGTTCTTGAATTATCTCCTGATGGTTTTGTTTTTGAAAATGTTGAAAGCTTACTCCACCCAACTAATAAAGTTATTGTTGATTCTTTTATTAAATTGATTCAAGAGGCAGGATATAATTATAAAATTATAAGGGCAAACGCTTTAGATTATGGAGTTCCACAAAAACGAAAACGGTTATTTATAGTTGGTATAAAAGGAGATTTTATATCTGAAGCACCAAGGAAAACACATGGAAATCCGGATTCTTTACAAGAGGGGGTATTACCATATGTATCTGTTGGTAATGTATTGGCACCATATTCTGGAGATGAATATTTCGAACCTTATGAGGTAACAAAAGGAGGAACATATTATGATGATCTATGTGAAGTTCCTCCTGGGCAGAATTATAAGGCTTTAACAGCGTGGGCAGGTTATCCTAATCCTAAATTTATAGCGGATAAAAGATTTTGGAGTTTTCTATTAAAGTTATCACCAGATAAGCCATCTTGGACTATAACTGCGCAACCAGGCCCATGGGTGGGGCCTTTTCATTGGGAGAATCGACGTTTACGTGTTCCAGAAATAGCTGCATTGCAAACATTTCCTGAGGATTATATATTTAAAGGAAGTAGACGAAGTGTACAAAAACAAATTGGCAATGCAGTACCTTGTTTAATGGGGGCAGCAATGATTGAGTATGTAAAGGAGAGTTTAATGTAATGCCTAATGTCGTAAGTATATTTTCTGGGGGTGGAGGAATCGATATAGGTTTTAAATCTGTAGGATTTAATATTTTGATGTCTACGGATTATTGGCCTCCAGCATGTGAAACATTAAAAAATAATCATTTATCTTCTTTGGTAGTTTGTGATGATATTAGAAAAATAAATTATACAGAACTTTTATCATCAATAAATTATACTGTTGATGATATTGATGTTTTAGTTGGTGGACCACCTTGTCCGGCTTATTCAAAGTCAAGATTTTATCGTACTGAAAAAAAACGTGCATTAGAAGATGAGAATGCATTTACTTTGTATGAGTATTTTAGAGCTTTAGAAATTTTAAAGCCTAAGGTGTTTTTCTTTGAAAATGTATTTGGTTTTGTATATAAACCGCATAAAGCTGCGTTTGATTTGCTAATTAGTGAATCAACAAAATTGGGCTATAAGTTAACTTATAAAGTAGTGAATACTGCAGATTATGGGGTACCTCAAATGAGAGAACGCTTTATATGTGTTGGCGTTAGAGAGGACTTTGGTGAAAGATTTTTATTTCCAGAACCGACACATTATAATCCAGATAAAGAAGTTGAATTATTTGAAAGAAAACCTTGGGTCACATGTGGAGAAGCAATAGGTGATTTGGATTATGATTTACCTATTGATAGTGAAATGCAGGCTGGATCAAAACATAAAGAATTATTGAAATTGGTACCTCCTGGTGATAATTATTTATATTTTACTGAAAAGCGAGGTTATCCAAATCCGATATTTAAATGGCGATCTAGATATTGGTCTTTTTTGCTAAAGTTATCACCTAAAAAACCATCTTGGACTATCCAAGCTAGTTTTTCTAATAATATGGGGCCGTTTCATTGGAAAAATAGATTTTTACGAATAAATGAGATTAAACGACTTCAAACGTTTCCAGATGAATATGAGTTTAGTGGGGATTTTCGTGAACAATGGAGACAAATTGGAAATGCTGTACCAGTTAAAATGGTAGAAGTAGTTGCAAATGCAATAATGAATCAGTATTTTAAAAAATGAGGTAAAATATGTCTGAATACCAGTGGGCTACTAATTGCGGAGAAATTATTTCAGGAGAATATAATTATTCGTTAACTAATATAGATGTTAAAAATCTTTTAGAAGAAGTGTTAATGGTTAATGGTAACACAATAAATAGTATTGAAGCGGTAGAAGATTATCCTGAGATTTATAAAATTAATGTATCAAATTTCCGTAAAAATTATACATTCTATGTATGTATAAAAAATTGTACACCGGGAGGTAGAAATAGCTTAAAGAATGAACAAAGAATACAGCAATATTCTAAATATATTAATTATGCATACCATCTTTTAACAAATGGAGCGTGTGTATTACATTTAGGTATCTATAATTATAATGATAACCTTGTTATTTGTGCTTGGAAATTAAAATATTCAGATGCTAATGGTACTATTTCTAAACAAATTAAAATTGAAACAATTGCCGATGCAATTACGTCTGGATTTGCAAGACAAAGAAAAGGTAATGAATATGTCTATGCATTTACTAAGGAACTTTTTTATTTTTATTTAGATAATTATAAAAACTTACATGAATATTCTTTTTTTAGTACACCTACTATAGTTGAGCCGTTAAATATTCCTCATCAGCGGATTTTTTTTGGTGCTCCTGGAACTGGCAAAAGTTATAAGTTAAATCAAGAGTCAAAACAGTATTTTGGAGAGAATTTTATGCGTGTTACTTTCCATCCTAACTATATGTATGGTAATTTTGTGGGGCAGTATAAACTATATCCTACAGGAGATAATTCTGAAAAAATTACTTATAAATTTGTCCCTGGTATATTGATTAATCAACTAGTTGAGGCATTGAAGAATCCAGATAAAAACTACTTAGTTATTATTGAGGAAATCAACCGAGCAAATGTTGCAGCTGTATTTGGTGACTTATTTCAATTATTAGACCGGAATAGTAATGGTGAGAGTGAATATAGTATTGCTGTTACAAAAGAGTTACAAGACTACTTTAAAAATGAAGCCTTTATAGATGAATTATTAAATGAAAATATTCAGGAGAAATTAGGAGAAAATTTTTCTACTCTTTATTTACCTAATAATTTATATATTTGGGCTACAATGAATAGTGCTGATCAAGGTGTTATGCCTATGGATACTGCTTTTAAGAGACGTTGGGAATTTACCTATTTAGGTGTAAATGATGCTGTTGATAACAATTCTGATGAGTTTGAATCCTATATATTTAAATGTGGTGATGAAGAATATAAATGGAATGATTATCGTGAACAGATTAATGAGAGACTTTCTAAGTTAAATATTCCAGAGGATAAATTACTTGGTCCATATTTCGTATCTAAAAATGTATTGAACGATAATGACAAATTATATATTTCAAAAGTATTAAAAGATAAAGTACTAATGTATTTATATGAGGATGCAGCACGTGCCTTTAGAGGTAAATTGTTTAAAGAGGGGATTTATGGAACCTATTCACAATTGTGTATGGCTTTTGATGATAACCCGCTTACTATATTTAGAGAAGAAATAGATATTAATCCTATTAGTACTAACAATAATCAGGATTCGACAGATGAAAATTAAATTAGTTCAAGAATGGAAAGCTTATACTCGCGACGAATTGGCAGATTTACTAAATCTAGAAGGTAAAAAATTAAGTTATGTAGCTCGTGAACTTAGGAGATTAAATATATTAAAATGTACTTCAATATCAAAAGTTAAAGACCTATCAATACTTATGGATGAATCATCTCTAATTTCTTTATGTAAAAATAATAAGGATATTTATTACTTTCAATATGTAGGGATATTAAAATTAGGAGATAGCTACTTATTTGTTTATCCAAAGTATCTTAATGAAAGTACCTATATTAATGATAGTCAATTGGGATACCCACTCATTAAATTAATCTTACAAGTAATAGAAAAATATAATTATAAGGAGCAGAAACAAGTTAGTGATGATAGTGAAAAATCAGATTTTATTAATATGTTATCTATTGCTATTCAACTATTAAAGGATTATATGCAAAACGGATTATATAAATCTGAGCAGAGTATTATTGAAGTTAATGGTGATGGGCAAATACTGTGGAATCAGACTGTTTCTATGAGTGATGCTTATATTATCGAAGATACACCAATTTATTTTGATTGGTTTACACTAAATCAAGAGAATAATATTAATAACTTCTTTTATCGTTTGCATCGAATTGTATTAACTTTAATTTGTATGGAGTTTCAAGAGATATTTTCTATATTAAATATGACCTCTGTATTTTTTACTGAAGAAAGTCTTAGTACATTAGGTGATCTTGATTATATTATTAATCGTATAAATCAAGAGATATCTGTTCAATTTCGCTCTGATAGACAAAATATACTAAAACTTTTAAAAAACTATTTATTAGAGAGTAAATCGAATAATCTTTCTGATGAAATATCCTTTATTGGGACTAATAGTTTTAATCTAGTATGGCAAGATGTCTGTGCAGTTATTAAGAATAATAGCTTAGATAAAAAGCTGTCTGAATTAGGATATACCTATAAACATATGGTAGAAAAACGGACATACTTAAAGAATATTATAGATAAACCTAAATGGAGGCAAAAGGGGTCAGATCAGTATGATACTACTAATACTTTAATGCCAGATATTGTTACTTTTGAAAATGATAATTTAGTTATTTATGATGCTAAGTATTATAATACATCCTTTGATGAAAATGGGAATATAAGTAATGTACCTGGCATTGAGTCGTTGACAAAACAGATTCTATATGAATTAGCCTATCGTGATTTTGCTACTGAGAATCATCTGATAATTACTAAAAATAGCTTCTTAATGCCTACTGAGGGGGATGAAGATTATATATTGGGAACAGGATCTTTAGGGTTACTTAAAAATCATACTAATGGTGATATCAATGATATTACCATTGAAATGATTGCAGCAGAAAGAGCTTTTCATCAATATTTGAAGTGATATTCTGATGTTAAATTAATAAGGTATGAAGAAATTGGAATTGGAAGTCTTATGAATGACTACTAATGTAGTCATTCATAACCTTTGCAACCTGTCTATTAGGTGTAAAAAGAACAGAGAAGGAAACCATTAGATTTCTCTCCTTGGTTTAATATGATATAATTTATATCAAAGTGAGGCATAAATGGTTTGGTCGCCAGACTTCG
>CALIWM010000324.1:0-13591 GCA_938046645.1 uncultured Gemella sp.
CAGTCATTATAACTACTACGCTATCCTAAGTCTAACTTTTTGGGGTCAGATCATACTCCTGTCTTTTTTGTTTATGTTTAATTTGTTTGATTTGCTTATACATCAATTTTAAACTAATACTTTCTTTTTGTCAATTCCATTATCTAGATTACAAAAAATAATTTTTCACATCGACATCTTTTCAAAAACATCCATATTTTCTAAATAATACTTTTTTGATTTATCGTAACTTCATTATACAGGAATTTACTCTTCTTTTTTTATCCCACATCTATTGTGTTACTAAAAGAATTACAACCATTAAATATCCTCTTATATTCTACGAATATAAAAAATATGCTATAATAAAAATATTAAAGCGAGAGTGTAATAACTCAGTAATGTCTTAATATCTTAGTTGAAAACATAACTTACTAATACGATCTCAAAAGAATTAGTATCTTTCCTTAATATCATAAAGATACATATTCTATTGAGATAGATAAAAATACTATCCCATTTATTTTTATAAAAATTGGATTGTAGTTAGATAATTAGAAAAAATTTAACTATATATAATATCAAACAAGACTATAAAAGTTATTTATAGTTTACTTAAGAAAATATTTAATTAAAATATTAAATAAAATGAGAAAATTAAACAGTATAAAGGTATTGATGATATACTTATTGTTGTGAATAAAGGAGTGGTTGAAATGCTTGGATTTCTATTAGATAATATTGCATCACTTGGAACTGCTGAAGCCCAAAAACTTTTGATTTCAGCTGGTAATAGTGCACTGAAAAATTATAAAGACGCCCTCACATGGAAAAAAACAATTGTAGAGACAGGCGAATTTTTCATTAAAAATGAGAATGACCAAAGTTTGTTTTTTGATGACTTGAAGATAGTACTATCAGAAGAAAACTTATCAAAGATTGCAGAGGATTTAAATACTGAAGATGGTTACGATTTACAGCATAAACTATATACATCTTTTATGCAGCTTATGTATAAGTACGAAATTCCACACGAAATTGCTGAATCCTATACTAACAAAATTATGTACACGGTACTAGAGCAGTTAAGATATATAAACCCTCAGAAATATGAACATTATTTTCTTAACGACTGGAGAGCAGAGCAGAAAAAACTTTTTTCAGAGTTGACGAATCGCATTGACAAGATGTCAAGGGAACTTGTAATTTATAATCGTGAGCAAATTAAAATCTCATCTTCGGGAAAGATGGATATTGATCTTAGAAAAAGTACAGCTTACCCCTCTATTGGAATTGAATTTTTCATTATCGACGATGAGCATTTCCAAAATAAATTTGTGAATTTAAGATATAACGAATTAGTATTCATAAGCGGTCGCAACAAAGAAGAAACTATTTTTTGTATTCTTAATGAATTATGGAGACTTAATGATAGACGACCTATCTATATAGTGAAAAATTTGGAATCGTGGAAAAAACTTCAATCAACAGGGACTAAAGGGAATATTTATATTCCTTCGTTTTATGCTGACGAGATAGCAGCAATTGAAAACAATACTAATATTTTCGTAATGGATGAAAATACTCCAGTATTTGGTAAAAGTGTTTTGAAGTTACGCCCAAGGACGCGTGATACATTATTAAAATGCTTACACACCGCAGGGTTAGAATCTAGCAAAGCCTGTTCTTTATTATCTGATACAAATGGATTATATAGTCAAATGAAAAAGCAGATGTTTAAAGGAGAATATTTAAAAAAACCTACTTGGATAACTGGAATAAGTGAAAAAGCAAAAAAAACATGTCTTCTTATTGGAAGTTGGGAGGAAACTGACGGTGATAAGTTAATTATAGAATCTCTATATGAGGATTCATATGATAAGTTTATTGAGGAAGTTCTTCCATATGCAAAAGGAGAAGATCCTTTGCTATACAGAGTTAAGCTTAATGGTAGTCTATCATACTATTTAGCAAGTATTGAAAATATATGGGATTATCTCAATGTATTAACTAACGAAAAAATTTGGAAATCATTTATTACTGTGTTTCTTGAAGTTATTAATGAATCTGAAAATTTATTTACTTATGATGGTAATGAAAGACTTCTTGCACAGTTTAAAGGTGAAAGATTGTTTTGGTCAAAAACAATACGAAAAGGAATGTTAAAAACATTACTTATTAAAGCTATAGACGATGGTGATAAAGAAACTCAATTATACCTTAACAAATTAGTTGAGAATATTTTAAAGTATGTTAAAACGGAAAAACAATGGATTTATATATCAAAATTCTGGACCGAACTCTGTGAGATTTCTCCTGTAGCTGTAATAGATAAAATTGAACATGAATGGGAGGAAAATACAGGATTGTTTTCTCTTTTTCAAAACCAATCAAATGACTTTCCTTTTAATAGAAATCATTATATAGATATCCTATGGGGGATTGAACAGTTCATTACTCAAAAAGAATTCTTTTGGACATCCTTTAAATGGCTCCTTAAATTAGATTCACAACAGTTTGACTATAAATCTAATTCTCCTAAAGACACCATTTCAAAGATATTTTGTATATGGATGAATTTTTCTCCTTTACAGACTGCAAAAGAAAAAATTAAAGCCGCCGAAATAGCCTTCAAAATTAATTATGATAATACGTGGGAATACTTATTTTCAGCAATTGATTACAATGGAAAAGGTATATTCGGTGAATTATCAACACCAAAATATCGTGAACATTATAACTCACAATCCACAACAATAGCTGAAATGAAAAATACACAATTAGGATATTTTAACTTACTAATGAACCACATGGATTTCTCAGTAAATCGTTGGAAAAAGATACTTAAATTATCAAGTGAATTACCAGGTGAACTCCGAAGAAAGTCTTTCGAACAGCTTTTCTACGAACTAAGTCAAATGTCTGATGAAGAAGTAATGCTAATTAAAAATAAGATTCGTCATCTCATTTTTACACATAGATATTTCGCATCTTCTCACTGGGCAATGTCTGAAGAAAATCTTATTGAGTACGACAACCTTCTTAATAAGATACATATTAATACATCAGAGTATGAATATGGTTATTTATTTAAAAATAATTATGATTTCCCGCTACTACATCCTGAACCATATGATAGAAATGGAGCACGCGTTAAAAACGAGAATGCTAAAGAAAACCTAATAAAAGAAAAAATCTTAGAATTTCAATCTATTAATTATGATTTATCAATATTAGCTAAAATATACGCTAATGAATCATATTCATCTTTAGGTACCTATTTAGCAAAATATTGGAATGATGGAACGTGGGATTATGCAACATTCAGATGTTTATTAAAAGCACAACCATCAGGTCAGATTGCGTGCGATTATTTGAGAGAATTCAATGATATAAAATGTATACCATATAGCTCAATCATTGAAGATTTAATAAGTAGTGATTACTCATTAGAAACATTAGCAAGTGTATATAGAATTGAAGCTTCTAGAACAAAAAATATTCCATTAGTAGCTATGGCTTCAGAATCAATTAAGAAAGAGTTTTGGAAAAAATACATTCATTGTGAAGAATGTAATGATTCATGGCTTCTAGCTGAATGTAAGAAATATGCTACTTTAGATATGTATTTAAATCAAATTCATCAAATGCACTATAGAAAACCTTTAGCCGCAGAAAAAATATTTGATTGCTTTAATGAAATTGAGAAAATACCCTGTTTTGAAATTAATCAGATGACAAGTTATTATGCTGAACAGTTAATTAGTGTAATTCAAACTGCATATATTAATGATTTAGAAAAATGCAAGCGAATATCCCAGATTGAAGTATTTTTTATGAATTTATTAACCTGGGACCAAATGAAGTGTTTTCATCAAATGATTAAACAGTCTCCGGAAATATTAGCTCAACTAGTTGCTGCGATATTTAAAAAGGATCATAATTCTACGGATAATTTATTTGAAGAGAAAAAATATATCCATAATATGCATTTAATCTATTATAAGGCCCATTTTTGTCCTGCAGAACTTGATGGAAAAGTAGATGAAAATAATCTAGAAGCGTGGATAAAAACATATAGAGAATTATTAATCGAGAACGATCAAGAAAGCTTGTTTACATCAACGCTCGGCAGAGTATTCTCTTTTTCTCCGGTGGATGATGATGGACATGAACCATGTAAGGCAGTAAGAAATATGATTGAAAAATACGGTGATGATAAAATGATTAATAGTTATCAAATTTCTGTGTTCAACAGACGTGGTGTTTTTAACGCTTCGGCAGGAAAAGAAGAATTAAGGATAGCCGAAGAATTTAAAAAAAATGCTGAATATTTAGAACCAAATTATCCAAAGACTGCAAAAATCTTCTATAAATTGTTTGAAAGTTACAATGATCTATCCATACAAGAAAGGGTCTATGCAGAAAACTATTTGTAGTAGTGGTATATATTCTAGATAGGTTCGAAAATAAAAGGGAAACTTGGTATATGTGTTGTTAAAGAAAAAAATAGAAGCTAGTATATTCACCAAGAAACTTGATATAGTTTACTTTTGAAAACTAAATACAGGAAAAATACAAATTTATACCCTGCCATTTCCCCTGCCGATATAGAAAATAAAGTAGACACTCCCTATGATATCAACTACTCATGATAGATTCTTCCTCTATTGAGTGGGAATAATACAGTGTACATTGAATTATTAGGAGTATAACGACAACATAATTCTTAGGTACAGCGTATGCAATAAGAACTTTAATCTTAACGAACAAAGTGAGGAAAAGATTATTAGTTCTAACTACCCATATGTTAAAATATATAGATTGAAAATTAGTTAAAACACTTTGGATTGTCTCCAAAGTGTCTCCAAAAAGACCTTATCAAAAACTATTGATAAGGTCTTTTTATTAAAATCTTTGATTTCTTACCTTATCTACACTAAAACATAAATATAAAAATAGGTAATCAAGAATAATATATTCAACACCTTATCTGTGTTATAATTAAATGGAATTATAATTTTAAGAGGAAAATAATATGGATTTAATAATTAAAAAAATAATAGACAAGAAAGAAAAAGAAATAATATCAAAAGAGGTCCTTTACGACCTTCCTGAATGGTTTGGTCTACCTGAAAGTACAAAAGAGTATATTAAAGATTCACAAGATAAACCGTTTTTGGCTTGCTATGCAGATAATGAAGTTGCAGGTTTTATCGTATTAAACGCAACAAGTAAGGATACTGCAGATATTTTTGTAATGGGTATAAAGAAAAAATTTCATAGAATGGGAATTGGAACAAAACTAAATACAGAATTCGAAAATATGGCAAAAAATCTTGGATATTCTTACTCACAGGTGAAAACTGTAAAAATGGGACACTACAAAGAATATGATATTACTAATAAATTCTATATCGCAATGGGATATAAAGAATTAGAATGTTTTCCTACCTTATGGGACGAATGGAATCCATGTCAAATATATGTTAAATATTTAGGGGAATAATACTTCAATAATATTTTGTTTATAAATAAAATATTTTAGTATCTGAAAGCTCGAGGAGTAAAAATAAAAGTAGTATATTCACCAAGAAACTTGATATAGTTTACTTTTAAAAACTAAATACAAAATAAATACAAATTTATACCCTGCCATTTCCCCACCAATAATTTTTGGTGGGGTTAATTTTACAGTTATTAGCATGATAAAAATAATCACTATCTTTATAAAAAGTATTTACAAAGAAATTTCTAAGGCATATAATTAAATGAAGTATCACTAAATCACTTTGATTTCCTAGTTACTTATAACAATCAATCTAAAAAGGAGACACAAATTATATGTATAAAAAACTTATTGCAATAGTATCTAGTCTTATTGCTATTATAGTCGTTGCTAGTGGGATTTATTACTTCTTTGGTTCTAATAATTCTATAAAAGAAGAACATACTAAATACCTAGCTCTTATAAATGATAGTCATGATTTTAAAGGAGGACTTGCTGGATTAGAGACTCTTGACAACGAGAAAGGTCAAGAAGCATTCAAAAACATTAAAACTGAAATTAAAATCGCTAAAGAATTAAAAAATACTGATGCAAGTCTAGATAGCAAAGATGTGGATGCTGCTAAGAAATCTCTAGATAAAGTAGATTCTCTTACTACAGATAATTCTTTCGATAAAGCAATCGATTGGCTAAAAGAAGATATTACTAACTATGAAAAAGCTCAAAAAGAAATTCAAGATGCTAAATCTAATGATATCAATTCAATACTTGATAAATATAAATTCAAACATAGTGCTTTAAAAGCTAAACTTAGTGAAGGAAAGAACGAAACTAAATCTGAAAATAACGATTCTAACTCTAGCTCATCAATTTCTGATAATGAAAATATACCTAGAGTTGGATTACAACAAGCTCCAATTACATATGGTGAATTAAAACGTGGTGTATATAATAATGGAGGTTCAGAAACTGTAATAGGTAAACTTCTTTCTGAAGAGCTAGGTGGTCCGATAGCCAACTTCTCAAATGAACAAATAAGAGATGCTATTGCAAGATATAATCAAAAACATTCATCACAAAATACTGAATCTACTAGTGGAAATCCTCTAGAAACATATTATTCTCAATGGGTTTCTGCTATTAAGAGAGAACATCCTGAAGCAAGCTTTGTCAAAGATACTGATGGAAAGTATTATGTTGAAGGACTTACTAAAAATCGATTAGCTGTTATTTATGAAAATCCTCACTTAGTTCGACTAGTTAATGCTACAACTAACCTACATGTAGAGTTTTAATATGAAAACTTCTCAATTATCAAACTTGATATTGGGAAGTTTTTTCTTTTTAAGTCAAACTATTACCTTACCTCTCATTGACGTAGTCTTGCTACTATTTTATAATTATTTATGTAAAAGAATAAAAGGAGAATTTTATGAATAGAAATATCAACAAGACTATAATATCAATTGTTTCAATAATCGTCGCCCTAGTTGTTTGTTTTTTCGGGTATAATCTTTACCAAAAGAAACAAGCAGAAGTTATTTCAGCAGAAAAATTAACAGCACTGCATGAACTAACAAAACAATTTAATGATGAAAATGATAGAAATAATAAATTCAACCTGCTAAAAGACACTCTTGATGAACAATCAAAATACAATCTAAATTCTTATAAAGATTCAAAGGTTAAAGATGAATTTAAAAATAGTATAAATATCATGAGAGAGTATTTTCATAAAGACTACGACAATACTATAAAAGAAAACAACATCTCAGATCTTAATAATACTTCTGATGAAAGTAGATTTTCTGATAAGAAATCAAAATTAGATAATTTGACAAAAGTTATAGAGAAAGAAAAAGATGTTACTTTTGAAACTGAACAACAAGCTCAAGAAAAGAAATCTGAAGTAGAAAAACTTATAAAAAAATATGAAGAACGCATAACTGAATTGGACAAAAAAGAGAAAGCGACAGAAGAAAAAAGAAAAAGCTCTTCATCTGATATAGGAGAAAAATTTGTTACTATGACTTCTACGCACTATGAAAATGAATACTTTATCGTTGATGTTCCTGAGAAATGGTCTGGGAAATGGTCTATTAGTAAAACTATAGATACAAAAAATCTTGGAACACCTTCTCAACCAGCTATAATATATGCATTTAGTCGTTCTGGGGATAATCCTATGTTCGGTAGTGGCGGACAAACCGTACATGTTTATCCTAATGGATTACCAAGCAAGGCAAACTCAGTTAAAGAATGGACAAAATTTGGCTCTAATATCTATGTAGGTGTCGGCGCTAGTAGTGGTTTCTTTAACGAAAAAAATGAAACATACTATAAAGATGAAATGGCTAAAATACGTGCTAAATAAGACAGGAACACCCCAATCAAATCGGAGATTGAGGTGTTCTTAATATATTTGTCATATTATCGACTATTATTAATTTTACTCTCCTCCTCTTGTTGACGTAGCCTTCCTATTATTCTATAATTATTTATGTAGAAGAGTAAAAGGAGATTTTTATGAACAGAAATAATAAAACTATAATATCAATTGTTTCCGTAGTCATTGCCGTAGTTATTTGTTTCTTCGGTTATAATTTTTATCAAAAGAAACAAGCAGAAGTTGTTTCAGCCGAAAAATTAACAGCATTACACGATTTAACGAAAAAATTTAGTGATGAAACTGATAGAAATAAAAAGCTAAACACTTTAAAAGACACTCTTGATGAACAATCAGAATACAATCTAAATTCCTACAAAGATTCAAAAGTTCAAGATGAATATAAAAACAGCATAACTACAATGCGTACTTACTTCCAAAATGATTATGATAACACTCTAAAAACAAACACGATATCGGAAATTACTACTATATCTGATGAAAAAGTAATTATAGATAACAAGACAAAATTAGACGAATTAACAAAAACAATAGAAAAAGAGAAAGATATTACTTTTGAAACAGAACAACAAGCACAAAATAAACAATCTGAAATAGAAAAACTTATAAAAAAATACGAAGAGCGAATTACTGAACTAAAGAAAAAATCTAAAGATAGTGAATCAAAAAAAGAGAATTCATCAAAAAATAATGACGAAAAATCAGGAAAAACAAAAACGACACACTATGAAAATGAATACTTTAGTGTAGATGTACCCCAAAAATGGGCTGGAATATGGTCATTCACTGAAGCTAGTGATACTAGCAACTTAGGAACACCGTCTCAACCTGCCAAAATATATTCATTTAAACATGACCCTGAAGGTAACGTCCCATTTGGCGGAGCTCAAGCTATCTACGTCTTCCCTAATGGAATTCCTAGTAAAGCTGAATCTTCACCGATATTAAAAAAATTAAGAGGAAATGTCTACTTAGGAGCTGGAGCTGCTTCTGGTTTCTTCACAACGGATAATAAGCCTGATCGAGCAACTGTTAAAGTTAAATAATAAAAAAGCGCCTCAATCAAATTTAGATTGAGGTGCTTATTTCTATGCGGTTTGAACATCAGCAACATAGTATTTAGACTTACTGTGTCCACCTGTATAATTTTTATTATTTTGTTTCAGTGTTATTGTCGAAATTTTTGTTTTTGTCATAGCATCTAGTACATCAATCTTGATGCTGTCCCCTTCTGTTTTCCAGTTCTCTTTTTTATCTAATTCTTGTGGATAGTTATGACCTCTTTCTACAGATACGAATACAAGTGTATTATCTCCTTTATAATAATGTATTTCACTATCTTTAGGAAATGTAGTCGCTCCTAAAGATTTTCCATCAAGCTCAATAAAAGCTGGACTTTGTAGCAACTCTAATGCCTCTTCTTTAGAATATGTTTTATCAGAGAATTCATTAACTACATCTACAAAATCTTGTACTGAAACTTTCGCTAATGGTACTCCTTCTGGTGAATTGAATTTTGTAGATTTATCTTGAGTAATCCATGCTAATAAGTTTGTTTGTTCATTTAATTTTGATAAGTCATTTCCTGAAATAGCAACTAAGTGAGCTAATTTCCCTGCAGCTTCTAAATCATGTTTAACCTCTGTTTTTTCTTTTGAAGTTGTTTCTTTATTCTCTGTTTTTTCTTTTTTATTTTCTTTTTGCTCTGAGCTATTTTTTTGATCTGAAGTTTTTAAAGCCTCTTTCCCTGCACATCCTGTTATAACTAGGGCACCTGCCGCCAGTAACATTAATAACTTTTTATTCATATACTTATCTCCTTTGTTTATTTATATATATTATACCATATTTTAGTGATAAAAAAAGTAGTCCTTGAAACTTATAGATTTCAAAGACTACTATATTTATTATCTTAAACCTTTATCGTATGGAATACCAAGTGCTTCTGGAGTAGCAGTTTTCTTAGAAAATACGATAAGTGCAATTATTGTAGCTACGAATGGGAACATGTTCCAGAATGATACCGGTATTGGTAGGTCTGGTGCTAAGATAGAAACTTTCTCAGCGAATACTTTAGTTCCTCCGAAGAATAACGAAGCTAGTGTAATTGTAATTGGGTTATATTTACCGAAGATTAATGCTGCTAATGCTAAGTATCCAAATCCATATACTGTGATCGCTGCGTTGAATCCTTGTGAGAATGTAGTTGCAATGATAGCTCCTGCTAATCCTGCTAAACATCCTGAGATAAACACCCCAATGTAACGATATTTAAATACGTTTAATCCAAGTGAATCACTCGCCTGTGGATTTTCCCCTACAGAACGTAAACGTAATCCGAATGGACGTTTGTAAATTACATAGTATGTTACAATTACTAAGATTACAGCTATAAATACTGTTGGATAAATAGTAAATTTACCAAATACTGTATATCTTGGGAAACCACTTGCTAATAATAGTTCATATGTACCATTGAAGTGGTTAACTAAGAATAATGCTATAGCTGGTGTAATTAAGTTAATCGCCGTACCTGAGATAACTTGATCAGCTTTTAAGTTAATACTGATATATGCGTGGATTAATGACATTAACCCACCTGCAAGTGTGGCAACAACTAAACAAATTACTAATTGGAATAATGTTGGAGATCCATCGAACACTGATAATGCTAATAGCGATGCGATGAATGATCCAAAGATTACGAAACCATCAAGGGCAATGTTAACAACCCCACTTTTTTCTGAATAGAAACCACCGATGGCAGCTATAAGAATTGGTGCAGTATATTGTAACATTGAGTCTAATAGTGATAATACTGTATCCATCTATTTGTCTCCTTTCTGTTTCTTACTACTAAATAATTTATCAAGCAACTTGTTATCAAAGATAGCTTTAGCCGCAACGAATAATACGATTAATCCAATTAAAATATTCGCGATATCTTTTGGAATACCGATGAATGATAATTGTGGAGTTAATACTCCTAGGAATCCGAATAATAATGCTCCTAATAATGATCCTAACGCAGTGTTAGCACCGATTAAAGCAACCGCGATTCCCATGTATCCAAATCCTTGGAATGTTGAACCAGCAACTACTTGTCCTACAGGTCCCATGTTGTAAAGAGCACCACCTAGACCAGCAAAAGCTCCTGAAATAGCCATTGATAATATTGTGTTTCTGTTAACTTTCATACCTACAAATTTTGATGCATTTGGGTTAAAACCTACAGAACGTAGCTCATATCCGAACACTGTTTTTTCCATAACAATATAGAAAATGATAACACTAAAGATAGCTAAGAATAAATCTGTTCCTAAACGATAGTTATTGAAAATACCTTCAACTAAACTATTTTGTAAATACCCAGTTCCATCAGCTGAAACGATTGGTTTAGAAATAATATCATTAGTTCCTTTAATATATTTAGGTACAGCAAATTGTACGAAATATAAAGCTGTGTAGTTTAACATAATTGTTACAACTACTTCACTGATATTGAATCTAGCTTTTAAGTAACCTGCAATAGCTGCCCAAAGACCACCTACTACAACCCCAACTAAAATACTAGTAATTAACACTAAATAGAAGTTCATACCTTCCATTTTAATCGCAACAAGTCCAGCGAAAAGTCCTCCCATAATGAATTGACCTTCTGCACCGATGTTGAATAAACCTGTTCTAAATGCAAATGCAACAGATAATCCAGTACAAATTAATGGAATTGTTGATACAAAAATTTCAGCTATACTGTTTGAGTCTGAGAAAATATCTCCGATTACTCCAAACACATCTCCTGGTGCTGCCCCTATTGCTGAAATAAGAATCGCCCCAATAATAAATGAAGCTAATATCGGTAGCACCGCATTAGTTAAAACTTTTTTTAACATACGTTCTCCTCTCTACTTCTTAACCCCTGCCATAAGCAGACCAAGTTGTTCTTTTGTTACATTTTCATCGTTATCCACGATATCAATGATATTACCATTGTGAATAACTGCAATTCTATCAGATAATGTTAAGATTTCATCTAAGTCAAATGAAATTAATAGAACTCCATTACCTTTATCACGGTAGTCGATTAACATTTTGTGAATACCGTTAATAGCTCCAACATCAAGCCCACGAGTTGGTTGTGTTGTTACTAATAACTTCGGATGTAATTCTAAAGCACGCCCGATAATAAGTTTTTGTTGGTTACCACCACTCATACTACGTGCAGAGATTTTCTCATCTCCAGCTTTACGAACATCATATTTTTCACAAATTTCTTTTGCAAATTTTGAGATAATATTTTTTTTCAAGAATCCTCGATTAGAGAATTTTTCTGTGTAGTAGTTTTCTAAAACTGAGTTTTCTTCAACACTGAAGTCTAGTACAAGACCATCTTTGTGTCTATCTTCTGCAATAATCTCAAGTCCAAGCTCTTTACGCTTTGCAGTAGATAATGAATTGATTTCTTTTCCGTCGAAAATAATTTTCCCTTTTGTTTCTTTAAGTAAAGCATTTAGTACTTCTACAAATTGTTGTTGACCATTTCCGTCAACCCCTGCGATACCTAGAATTTCACGTTCACGGACATTTAAGTTAAAATCGTGAAGGATATCTTTTTTCTCGGCAGTATCTGCATATACCCCTGAAATTTCCAGAATATTTTTCTTACCTTCTCTTGAACGCTCATATTTAATAATTTCTAGATCTTTACCGATCATAAGACTAGCTAATTGTTCTTTTGTCGTTTCTGCTATTTCAACAGTTCCAAAGTACTCACCACGACGAATAATACTACAACGATTTGCAACTGCCATGATCTCGTTAAGCTTGTGAGTAATTAATAAAATAGTTTTCCCTTCTGCTTGAAGATTTTTAAGAATAGCTAAGAATTCTTTAATTTCAGCAGGAGTTAAAACTGCAGTAGGTTCGTCAAAAATTAAGATATTTGCATCTCTATATAACATTTTAAGGATTTCTACCCTTTGTTGCATCCCTACACTAATATCTCCAACTAATGCTCTAGGATCAACTTCTAAACCATATTTTCTTGATAGTTCTGTAATCTTTTCAGCTGCGCTATCTAAATCAATTTTTCCACCTTTTACTTCTTCCATTCCTAAAATAATATTTTCAGCAACTGTGAAGTTTTTAATAAGTTTAAAGTGTTGGTGTACCATACCTATCCCTAGTTTATTGGCATGCTTAGGATCTTTAATATCAACTTCTTTACCATTCAACTTAATAACACCGGCTTCTTGATGGTACATACCAAAAAGAACCGACATCAACGTAGATTTTCCAGCACCATTTTCACCAAGTAAGGCATGAATTTCATTGTTCTTTACTTGAATAGTGATATCTTTATTTGCGTAGAAGTCGCCAAACTTTTTAGTTATGTTTAGCATTTCTATAGCGTACATATCTTTACCTCTCTTTTATATATTCTTACATACTATATATTATAATATATTTTGACAAACTAGTATAGCTTTTTAATAGATTTTTTTCATATATTCACCATAATTTCAGTTATTATAAAATTATTAATTACCAGGGTGTATTCGTTTTATAGTTTTATGAAATAATACAAATTTTATAACTTGAAAAAAATAAGTTATAATATAAATTTTTTAATACTATTTAAGAAATTTAATAATAATTATTATAAAAAAAGACCTAGCATTTGCTAGGCCTTTTTA
>CALIWM010000325.1:0-2514 GCA_938046645.1 uncultured Gemella sp.
TACCTACATTACCTATTAATATCACTTTATTTACCGACATAAGCTTCCCTATATTTAATTATCTGCTGCCAAAATTAACGAGAATATTCACATCATGCAAGAATAAGACAAACTTTTATATATATTTCTCCATCTTTTTTTAGCTCGAAAAATTAAAATTAAGGGCTACTCTAGAATTTAGTAGTTCTATCTTATTTCACCCTTAATCTTTCGTTATTTCTTTTCTTAATTTATACTATTTAATTGTTTCTAATGCAGCTTTTACTCTAGCAGCTACACGGTCTTTTCCTAGTAATTCTAAGCTTGTGTTTAATTCTGGACCGTGCATTGATCCTGTTGAAGCGATACGGATTGGCATAAATAAGTTTTTACCTTTAACTCCTGTATCTTTTTGAATTGATTTGATTAAAGCTTTAATATTATCAGCTGTGAACTCTTCCACTTCTTCAACTTTTGTTAAGAAATCTTCAAATACAGTTGCTGTAGTTTCTTGTTTTAAGATTTCTAATTCTTCTTCATCAAATTTAACATCTTCAACGAAGAATTGTTTTGTTAACTCAACGATTTCAGCACCGTAACTCATTTGTGGTTGGTATAATGAAATTAATTTTTCAAACCATGCTTTATTAGCTTCTACTTCTTCAGCTGTTGCTACACCTTCTTTAATGAAGAATGGTAATGATAATTCTACGATTCTTTCTAAAGGTTGAGCTTTGATGTATTGGTTGTTAATCCAAGTAAGTTTATTGTTATCGAAGAACGCAGGTGATTTACTTAGACGTTTTTCATCGAAGATTTTAACAAATTCTTCTTTAGAGAAGATTTCTTGTTCACCTTCTGGAGACCATCCTAGTAAAGCGATGAAGTTAAATAATGCTTCTGGAAGGTATCCTAATTCATCATATTGTTCGATAAATTGGATGATACTTTCATCACGTTTAGATAATTTTTTCTTGTTCTCATTTACGATTAAAGTCATGTGACCAAATCTTGGTGGTTCAAATCCTAATGCTTCATACACAACAAGTTGTTTTGGTGTATTTGAAACGTGGTCGTCTCCACGTAGAACGTGAGAAATTTGCATTAAATGATCATCGATTGCTACCGCAAAGTTATATGTAGCTACTCCATCATTTTTAATGATTACAAAATCTCCAAAGTCATGTCCTTCGAATGATAATTCACCTTTAACCATATCATCAAATTTGTATGTTCTGTCTTGAGGAACACGGATACGAATAGCAGGTTTTCTACCTTCTTTTTCAAAAGCTTCTTGCTCTTCTTTTGTTAAGTTAGCGTGTTTTCCACTGTAGCGCGGTGGTAATCCGTTAGCAATCTGCTCTTCTCTTTCAGCTTCTAATTCTTCAGCTGTCATGTAGCATTTATATGCTTTATCTTCTGCGATAAGTTGATCAGCGTATTTTTGATAAATATCGATTCTCTCAGATTGACGGTATGGCCCGAATTCTTTTTCTTTTCCAATACCTTCATCATAATCTAAACCTAACCAGTTCATGTATTTAAGCTGACTACGTTCACCTTCTTCTTTGTTACGTTTGAAATCCGTATCTTCAATTCTTAATACGAAATCTCCACCGTTGTGTTTAGCAAAAAGGTAATTAAATAATGCAGTTCTTGCATTTCCGATATGTAAATTTCCTGTTGGAGATGGTGCATATCTTACTCTTACTTTTGTCATAGTTATCTCCTTTTTTATTATTCAATAAATTATAATACTAAAATATTATATCACAAACTATATTGATATTTCAACGAAAGTTAAATATTTCAAACAGAATTGATACTTTAATTTTATTATTTCTATGACAAATCTATTAATTAACCGTTTATTTTTAAAAAATGACTGTCTAATTAAACCATTGCTAGACTTTTTTCATGCCCTAGATTTATTATACAACCAAAATAAAGAACTAAATAGCATTTCCTACTACTTAGTTCTCTGTATTATTTTTAATTTGTTTTAATTTCCACTGGGCGTTTTAAGTTTTTCTCTATTAATGTTACCATTTCAGCTATACCAGCTTGATTTAAGTGTACTCTATCTGGCTCAAATAAATCTTTAGTACTATTTGCTACTGAATACCAGTCAATAAGTTTAACATTTGAATGTTTTTCTTGTGTTTCTTTTAATGCTATATTTACTGTTTTTTCCCAAGCTCTTGGTACTTTAATATTGACGAAGTAAATATCTGCTTTATCAAATTCTTTTACTAATTCTTCAATTTGACTTTCTGTAAATGGACCATTAGTTCCTAACTGGAAGATTATCGCTGAATTTTCATTATTGTATTTAGAATAGTTTTTCGCCTCTTCTACTGCTACATATAATTGACGACCAATTTTACCATCGATAACAGCTCCTGGATATAGTTCTTGGAATTTTTCTCCAATGTCTACAGTTAATGAATCACCCATAACTAGTACTGAACTATATTTTTTATCAGAATTATTTTTATCTTCTTTATTATCTTTGTTATCTTTGTTATCTTTGTT
>CALIWM010000326.1:0-4233 GCA_938046645.1 uncultured Gemella sp.
GGCAGCCAGTGGTAATAGAGTGGTTGTCAGATCATTCAATGCCCTCTTTAGAGGGACACCACTAGAGAAAGACCCTTATAGGGTCAGAGTAAACCACCCGTTCTACGGGTGGTTATGATTATATATTTGTGAAATGTATACGTTAGATTTTTTAGAGAATATATTGTATAAATGATGAATATTCACAAATTATCAAAGGTAGTATAATCAAATAGTAAAATTATTGATTATAAAATGTATTGAATTATTAAAATCTGGATTTATTTGTTTTATTGGGCTGAATTAGATAAGTTTAAACTTGGAGGGGTAAGATGTTTTTATGCGAAAAATCAATTGAAAAACTTCGGATAATAATAAATGGGGATGATACAACTGATTATAAGTCTGGGCCTAATTTGGTTAGTTTTTTTAATAAATTAGGATTTGACGATTGCTATGGATCGGGTTTTCCATCTAGATGGATATTTACAGAACATAAACTTAACGAAATTAATGGGACGAATAAAATAGAGAACTGTATAAAAGCTATATTTGCAGTAAATAATTATATAGGTAGAATAGATTATTTAGATAGTCTTATTTCTGAATTTAATCAATACTTAGCCTTTGATAAACTGAAAGTTGTTAGAGATAATGAAAAAATTTTAATTGAAAAGTTAGATAGGATAATTATTTCTTCTAATAAAGAACAGTCCAATATTTCTGAAAATGAGTTTTTACAATTAGTGTTTGATAAATCTATTGATGATATTGGATTAAATTATAATGTAACTGAAATTTTAAAGATTCGGATGATTGAAGCTGAGAGTAATATAAAGGTAGGATGTTCACTATCAGCAATTATTCTTATTGGTAGTATTGCTGAAGGCGTATTATTAGGTGTTGCTACGAAGTATCCTAGAATATTTAACATGGCAAATAGTGCTCCTACTAATCGAAATGATGGAAGAGTAAAGCCGTTTAATGCTTGGACACTTAATAATTTTATTGAAGTGGCATATGAATTAGATATAATTCATGAAGATGTTAAGAAGTTTAGCCATGTTCTTAGAGAGTTTCGTAACTATATTCATCCGTATCAACAGCTTTGTTCAAAGTTTAATCCTGATATAGATACAGCAGCCATTTGTTTACAGGTATTAAAAGCATTAATTGCACAGGTTAGTGAATATATTAAAAGAACTTAAGCATAATTATTAGTTGCTTAATCTTATAAATGTATTTTCACGAGTACATATGATATGTCATTGTGTAAAATTAGGTAAACATATACATATCTAGTTGGGATTTTATATAACTTTTGTGGGAGAGGATGAAGGTTAAAATGTTACGAATAGACAAGGCAATTTATGACACAAATAAAGTGATATGTGAGAATATAGCATGTTTTAGGAATGTAGACCGTGGATTTTTATGTCAAAATGTATTAAGTCAACTTAGAAATTTTACTGAATATGTTGTAATGAAGATTTATTGTGGGGAGGATGATTTTGATCCGAATAATCAAGATTTGAGAGAAGAGGCATTAAAAAACATGCGAGGAGATGGAAATCTTAGATTTCTATCTAAACTTCACCAGTTATTACAAAAGTCTGCATCACATTATACATTTGATAAAGATAATTCAGAACGATTAATGTTAAAATACTATGAATTCTTATTGAAAATAAAAAAATATTTATATGAAAAGTTTTCAATTTTAGTTCTAGAGAATATTCAAGATTTTCCAATAAATCTTGATACAGAACTAATAGAATATTACTCTAAGATAGGCCAAAGGATTGAAACTCCAACAGTAGGTAGGGAGGAACTACGATATAATGATCGTTATTATATACAAAAAATAAAACCATTTTTTGTAAATCAAAATATTTATTATGAAGTTACATTTACTATAGCTAATGATAATATAAGTAAATTTGATCGTGTGATTGCATTCACAAAGAAGGAGCTTGTTGATAATTATGCGGTAAAACTTTCTATATATAAAGATACAATCAATGTTTTGGATCGGAATATAGATGTATTAATTATAGATGAATATGAAGTTTCAATTAGACCGTGTGAATTAGAAAATTTTGCAAAAATTTTAGGTTTTAAAGAAAAATATAGTATAAAATCCAAAGAGTATAATAGATTGATGCACTTTATTATGCAAACGGGTGTATCTTTAACAGAATTAGTAAGTAGTGATGATTTATACTATAGATCTATTAAGACAAAAATATTACAAGGGGTTACATCTGAAAAGTTTTATAACGTTTTAGATAAATGTCGAGATATAATAAATAGACAAGTTGAAGGGCAAAATATTATAAAATATTTATTATATAAAATGAATAATAAAGTAATAAAACGACAATATAATCGAACGCCATGTGGCAATTTATCACAGTTATATTTATCCTTTGGCTGTATTCCTTTTGATCAAATGCCTTATTGTACCTCACTTATACAACATAATCCGAAAATATATGATTTGTTATGGTCAATTCCTATCAAAAACCGAGAACATGAATTATTTGCTCGATTCATTAAACATAATACTGAGGTTGAAAATACTATATTTACTCTGAAGAATAGTATTACTACATTTGATAACATAGAGGCGTTAATTGAAAAATATAATTCTATGTTGTATTACAAACATATTAATCGTAGATTAGAGATCTATAAAAAGTTCATTTATATGAATGGGTATGTAGATGATTGTATAAAAATTATTCAAAACTTACAGAATCGCTCATCAAGTGGAGTTACTGGTTATTCTTTATCAGTAGAGTCATGGCTATCTAGAGATCCATATATAATTGATGATGATAATAAAAATAGTGCTATGCATTCTATGTTTGTAAGTTCTCATGTGGCATTAATTTATGGTGCTGCGGGAACTGGCAAATCTACATTAATTAATCATATTTCAAATTTTTGGTCAGAGCAAAAAAAGCTTTTCTTAGCAAATACACATCCTGCAGTTGATAATTTAAAAAGAAAAGTATCAGCTAATAATTGTACTTTTAGTACTATTGCAAAATTTTTGTATAGTCGTGATAACGCTGATTATGATTTATTGGTTGTTGATGAATGTAGCACTGTTAGTAATGATGATATGAGAAGAATACTAGATAAGACTAGTTTTAAATTAGTTGTTTTAGTAGGCGATATCTATCAAATTGAATCAATTTATTTTGGTAATTGGTTTTCTATTGCGGATAAGTTTATTCCTGAAACGTCACGATTTGAATTAACTAAGCCATTTAGAACAAGCAATGAAATATTGCTTACTTTGTGGCAGAGAGTTCGTGATTGTTCTGATGATATATTAGAATATCTTACAAAATATAACTTTAGTTCTAGATTAGATGATTCTATATTCGAGTATGCAGATGATGAAATTATATTATGTTTGAACTATGATGGATTATATGGAATAAATAACATTAATAGAATCTTGCAAAATAATAATCCTAATGATGCCATTATCTGGGGAATAAATACGTATAAAGTGGGTGATCCAATTTTATTTAATGAATCAAATATATTCTCTCCGTTGATTCATAATAATACAAAAGGGAAAATTGTAGGTATTCAACCAAAAGAATTTGAAATATTTTTTACTATTGAACTTGAACAATCTATTAATGAAATCGAAGCTTCCGGCTATGATTTTCTACTTGAAGAGTCTAAACAAGGTAAATCTATAATTACTTTTAGCATCAATAAATATGCTAGTACAGATGAAGACGATGATGGAAATGTAGTACCATTTCAAGTTGCATATGCAGTTTCTATTCATAAATCCCAAGGCTTGGAGTATAACTCTGTGAAGATAGTAATTACTAATGAAGTAGGTGAGCAAATTACACATAATATATTTTATACAGCTATTACAAGAACAAGAGAGAAATTAAAAATATATTGGAGCCCAGAGACTGAGAAAACTATTCTTGATAGCTTTGACGGAAAAAAATCTTTAACAGATGCACATATTTTGAAAAATTTTTTATAATATATAGATAATTTTATTCATATTTACCGCTTCTAGATTTAGATACAGAACTAGCTAGTATAATATAAATAGTAGATGAAAAGTATTACCAATTAATAAAAATAGGCTCGAACTAATTGTGAATTAGCTTTTAGTCTTGTTAGATACATAACGAGGTCTTATGAAAACAACAAAATCTTTTGGCAACCATTCCAAGTATTCTCTCCATGATGCGCGGGTACAGA
>CALIWM010000327.1:0-6561 GCA_938046645.1 uncultured Gemella sp.
TTCTATTAGTTATGTACTAATGAATGTCTTTGCTGGTAGCTTATTTGTTATTAGTATAGGATATCTTTACACAATTGTTGGTAGCTTAAATATGGCATACATATCTCAAACAATCTCATCGATGGCTGATCGTCGTGGATTATACCTTGTTGGAGCTGTAATGATATTTGTATTCTGTATGAAGGGGGCTTTATTCCCACTATTCACATGGATGAATAGATCATACGCGGCACCACCAATAGCAATTTCTGTAATCTTTGGAGCATTACTAACAAAAGTTGGTCTATACTCAATAATTAGAACGTATGGATTATTCTATTACGAATCAAACTTCATCAAGTCTTATATATTAATACTTGGAGCAGTTTCAATCATAGCCGGTTGTATCGGAGCTATCTATCAAAAAGATTTAAAACAAATAGTAATTTTTAATATCGTAATTTCTCTTGGAGTTATGGTATGTGGAACTGCAACACTGAATACTTTCGGTGTTAAAGGTACTTTATTCTATGCAGTAAATGACATATTACTAAAAGCTGCATTATTCATAGTTGTTGGATTAATAATTTATGTTAGTGGAGTCAAATCTCTCCAAAAATGTGGATTAATCAATAAATATCCTCTTCTTGGTTGGACATATTTTATTATAGTTCTGTCATTAGCAGGGATTCCACCATTCAGTGGATTCTATGGTAAAGCCCTAATAATTAAAGGTTTAGTTACAAATAATAATACATTTATTGCTATATTAGTAGCATTATCTGGACTAGTTATATTTTACTCTTTAATTAGAATATTCTTAAATGTATTCTACGACAATATCAATAAGAGTTTAATTTTAAAACCTCTTCCAAAAGGTGTTCAGATTCCTCTTATCGCTATCGTAGCAATAGCACTTATCATTGGGGCAAGCACTAATCTATTAGATGGTTTCTTCGATAAAGGTATACAAATGGTACTAAATCCTCAACACTATATTGACTTAGTACTTAAGAAAGGAGCATAATTATGGCACTACAATTTTTAATTAACATATTAGTTGGTGTAATATGGATGTTCTTTTCAGGTAACTATAATTCTGAATATTTTGCAGTAGGATTTTTCTGGGGTATGGTACTACTATTTATCTTTAGAAAAACATTTGCAAAAAACATTCTAGGAAATCAACTTTATTATATTTATGTTTATAAATGGATAAAATTAATCTTACTGTTCTTGTTTGAATTATTAAAAGCTGATATAAATGTTTTAAAATTAATGTTCAAAAAAGATCTTGATGTTAACCCTGTTATTTTTGAATATCCTTTAGAAGTAACAAAAAACTGGCAAATTACATTACTTGCCAATATGATAACTTTAACACCAGGTACACTTACAGTTAATGTTGGTCATGATAATAAAACACTTCATATTCATTGCCTCGATACTGATGATATTCCTGGTGAGATTGAAGGTATTAAAAATAGTTTTGAAAAAGCAATACTGGAGGTTGATTTAAATGGATAAAGTATTAGACTATTCAATTTTACTAGGTATATTCGCTAGTATTGCCATGATATTTTTCTTATTAATTTATATCGTTAAAAAACCGAGCATATTTGATAAATTAATAGCTAGCGATTTACTTGCTATGCCGTTAATGTGCTTAATAGTTTTAGTTAGTATGTACTATAAAACTTTTTCTTATATTTCACTTATACTTATCATAGCTATTATATGTTTAGTAGGTACAGTTGTTACTGCTAGATTCTTAGCTAAAAAGGAGGTCTTTAGTGATGATACTAAATAATATTTTAGACATTATTATTATACTTCTAATTTTAATCGCAGTAATAGCAATGCTATCAACAGTAATAGGATTTATTAGATTACCTGATGAAATAACTAAAATACATGCCGCAGGAGTTACAGGATCTTTCGCTGTAGAATTAATCCTTATAGCTGGATTTATATACTTCTATCGTTATCTAAATGTATTTGAATATAAATTCTTATTAGCAATAGCATTCTTATTTTTAGCAGCACCTGTTTCAGCTCACATGATATCTATAAGTGCAATAATATACAATAAACATGTATATTCTAAAAATAATAAAGATGAAGCTAAAAAAGTACTTGACGATATTGAAAAATTAAATAAATAAACTAGTCTGAGGAATGATTAACGAAAATCGTTCCTCTTTTTTTATACTAAAACAAATATACCATTTTATCTTATCTATTAAAGATAAAATATATAGACAGTTAAGCACTATAATACTTTCATATCCTTCTAATATCTCCTAAACCTTGACTTATTTTCTTTTATATAGTAATATTCATATAGATTATAAAACAAGGAGTCATTTTTTTATGAGAAAATATTTTGGAACAGACGGTATTCGTGGTATCGCAGGAGAATCACTAACAGCCGATTTGAGTTTTAAAGTAGGTAAAGCTCTAGGTAAATTACTTACTGAAAAAAAAGATCATCCAAAAGTAGTAATTGGTAGAGATACTAGAATTTCATGTGACATGATTGAACACGCACTAACTGCAGGACTTACTAGTACAGGTGTCAACGTAATGACAGTTGGAATTATACCTACTCCTGCAATTGCTTATTTAACAAAGACAATTGAAACAGATAGTGGTATTATGATTTCTGCTTCACACAATCCTTATCAAGATAATGGAATTAAAATTTTTGGTCCCGATGGATTCAAACTTACAGATGAACAAGAATTAGAAATCGAATCATTAATTGATAATTCTGAACAAATTAAAAACGCTAGTTTCGAAAAAATTGGAAAAGTATATGGCGGAAATGAATTAACTCAAAAATATATTCAACATATTAAACAATCTATCACTGGAGACTTATCTGATATTAAGATCGCATTAGACTGTGCCAATGGAGCAACAACAGGTGTTGCACCATTCATTTTTGGAGATTTAGAGGCAGATATAGAAACTATTGGTTGCCAACCAAACGGTATCAATATTAACGATAACGTAGGTTCTACAAAAATTGAGACAATTTCAGAATTCGTAAAAGAAAATAACGTTGATGTAGGATTTGCCTTTGACGGAGATGGTGATAGAGTTCTAGCAGTTGATGCTAAAGGTAATATTGTAGATGGTGATAAAATTATGTTTATTCTTGCAAAACACCTTAAAGAACAAGGTGAACTAAAAGATAACATGGTTGTTTCTACAGTAATGAGTAATATCGGTTTCTATAAAGCTGTAGAGGAAAACGGATTACAGTCTGTTAAAACTGCAGTGGGTGACCGCTACGTAGTTGAAGAAATGAGAAAAAATGATTACTCACTTGGTGGTGAGCAATCAGGACATATCGTTCTAATGAACTACGCTACAACTGGTGATGGAATTCTTACTGCTGTTAAACTTGCTAACATTATTAAAACATCTGGAAAATCTTTAGAAGAATTAGCTTCAGAAGTTAGTATCTATCCACAAAAGTTAGTAAATATTAAAGTAGTGGATAAGAAAACTGCAATGGAAGATGCAGAAATTCTAGCTGAATGTGAAAAAGTAGAAAAAGAATTAGAAGGAAATGGACGCATCTTATTACGAGCTTCTGGTACTGAAAATTTAATTCGTGTAATGGTAGAAGCTAGTAGCGATGAACTAACTGATAAATATTGTGATCAAGTAGCTAAAATTGTTCGTGAAAAATTTAAAGTAAAATAAAAAATGTAAAGAAGTTAGAATTTAAAAACTAACTTCTTTTTATTTTTTGTATTCTCAAGGTATACAATTGTATAAATAATTCCATCATAAAGACAAATTTACAGCCTGAAAATGGTGTTTTTATTTTAAACTTATCTCATAAACATTTTTTTATATTTCTGTTTACTTTTTCTATAATCGTATACTTAATATTACATTAATTTTTTTTTTATGAGTAATTAGTGTAGTTAAAATGTAAATATCTAAACAAGATATTTACATCTTTACAGTAAATAAAGTACTTCCTATTTTTACTATAATAATAGTATTAATTGTATTTAATATATAAATAATAATATAAACTATTATCAAAATTTTAATCTTTTTATATAAATCGAGTTTTATTAATATTTTACCAAAAAAAAAAATCAATATTTCAAAAAAAATTTTATTTTCCTCTTGTTTTTTGTATATACTTCTGTTATACTTATAAGTGAAGTAATTAATATATTACTTCATATGTTCTTTTATTATAAGTCTCCCTAGCTTATAATAAAGACTTTTCATATTTACTCCCTTATTTCTACCTTACAATATTTTTTGTAAGGTAGGTTTTTTTATTTTCCTTTAAGATTCCACTTTTTATTATCGCTTTCATAGATTTATTCACGTTTTTTTTCTGAATGCAACAAAATTCACTTGACTTATTTTCTTTCCTAAGGTAAACTTTAATGTATACATAGAATAATTGAAGAAGGGAAAAATATGATAAAAATAGAAAACTTGAATGTTACCTACAACCAATCCCCTGTCCTTTCAGATATTAATTTAGAAATAAACGGACCCGGAATTATAGGGATTATAGGTCCTAATGGTGCAGGTAAATCTACTTTGATAAAAGCAGTATTAAATATTATACATTCAACCGGTAGTGCTCAAATAGATGAGAAAATTTCAAAAGATAATTTGGGTAATATTGCATATGTTGAACAAAAAATAAATATTGACTATAATTTTCCAATTAAAGTGCGAGAATGTGTTTCATTAGGCTTATATTCAAAACTTGGTATACTAAGAAAATTAAAAAAATCTGATTGGCAAAAAGTTGACGAGGCTTTAAAAATTGTTGGCTTAGAGCAATTTTCTAATCGACAAATTAGTGAACTCTCTGGCGGACAATTTCAACGTGTACTAATTGCTCGTTGTCTTGTCCAAGAAGCAAAATATATCTTTCTAGACGAACCATTCGTTGGTATCGATTCAGTTAGTGAAGAAATAATAATGAATACATTAAGGAATCTTCGAGAAAAAGGTCATACAATATTGATTGTTCATCATGACTTAAGAAAAGTTCATTCTTATTTTGATAATGTATTATTAATAAATAAAGAAGTTATTGCATATGGTGATACTGAAAAAACTTTCACTAGAGAAAATTTAACAAAAGCATATGGTACCGACTTATTCTTTATGGGAGGTGGTACTAATGATTAAAGATTTTATCGACGGATTATATAGTTTTCATTTTTTACAAAATGCTCTAATCACCGCTATTGTTATTGGAATCGTAGCTGGAGCCGTTGGATGTTTTATTGTTCTTAGAGGAATGTCATTAATGGGAGACGCAATCTCTCATGCAGTTCTTCCTGGTGTGGCCCTATCATTTATATTAGGTATAGATTTCTTTATTGGTGCGATCGTATTCGGTCTATTAGCATCAATAATCATAACATTTATTAAAGGTAATTCTATAATTAAAAGTGACACAGCTATAGGAATAACATTTAGTTCATTCTTAGCTCTAGGAGTTATCTTAATTAGTGTAGCGAAAAGCTCTACTGACCTTTTTCATATCTTGTTTGGTAATATTCTAGCAGTACAAGATATAGATATGTATATTACTATAGGAGTTGGAGTTTTTGTTCTTTTAGTTATTAAACTATTTTTCAAGGAATTACTTTTAACTTCATTTGATGAACTATTAGCAAAAGCAATGGGTATGAAAGTTAACTTCTATCATTACTTACTAATGATACTATTAACTCTAGTGTCTGTTACTGCAATGCAAAGTGTTGGTACAATTTTAATTGTAGCAATGTTGATTACACCAGCAGCAACCGCATATCTTTATGCAAATAGCCTAAAAACTATGATATTTTTATCATCTACAATCGGAGCAAGTTGTTCTGTATTAGGATTGTTTATAGGTTATTCATTCAATATCGCTGCAGGATCTAGTATAGTTTTAACACTAGCCGTGGTTTTCGCAATAAGTTTCTTTATTGCTCCAAAACAACGCTTTGTTAAACATAAAAAATAATTAACTTTGATAATAATACTCAAGAATAAAATAGAATATCATATATTAAATATAATAATCCCTTTAAATAAACTTTTTAATATATAAAATACTTCCAGAATAAGTTTATTTAGAGGTGTTATTATGAAAGTTTTAATTGATAATGATTATTATTAGTTATGTAAATCTATTATATTTTTGAATAGAATTATAAAATAAATAAAGGAGGCCTATAATATGAAAATATTAGGTTTTAAAAAATTAAGTTTTCTAGCGCTTATTTTCACACTAGCTGTTGGACTATTTGCTTGTTCTAGCGCTAAGCAAGGTTCTAGTTCTAACGAAGCTACTAAACTAAAAGTAGTAGCAACTAACTCTATTATCGCCGATATTACAAAAAATATCGCTGGTGATAAAATTGATTTACACAGTATCGTACCAGTCGGTCAAGATCCGCATGAGTATGAACCACTTCCTGACGATGTTAAAAAAACATCTCAAGCTAATCTTATCTTCTACAACGGTATAAACTTAGAAACTGGTGGTAACGCTTGGTTTACAAAATTAGTTCAAAATGCTAAAAAAGA
>CALIWM010000328.1:0-6562 GCA_938046645.1 uncultured Gemella sp.
TAATGATTTTATTTTAGCGCAGGTTCAAAAACAAGAAGAGCAACTGAAAACATTTGAAGATAAAATGAATCAATACGCCAATCATATTTCTCGTTGGCTAGAATATGAGGGTGAGGTAGAAAGTGATGACTAGAGAAATCAAAATTCGGACTGTACCTAATTTAACATTTTCTCAACTTAAATTGATTTGCGAAAAATATGAGTTTTCTAGCTTTAATCAATTCATGCTTGACCAACTTCAAAATATCGTAAATAATGATGGCTTGAATTTGTATCAGAATCAATTTGCGAAAACTTTATCAGAAATTAAATTTCAACAAAAAGAAATCTTAGATCAATTATTGAAAAATGAAATTCGTCAAATTAGTTTGGATGCGAAACAAGAAGTTGTCGAAAAATTGACGACAGATTGGCTACGATTTATAGATGATTTAGATGCTCTTGAAACAGAAAAATAATCGAAAGGAGTATTGATGAAGAAAAATAAATTTGCAGTAATTGCTCTCATTTTTATTGTAATTTTTTTAATTCAGCCCCAAAATCGTGAGCAATTAACTACTGTTTTTACTCAACATGATATTAAAGAGCAACTGGCTTTTACTGATTCACCTGAAGAAAAAAATTTTGCCACCAAAGACCAGTATCAAAAACAAAATACTGCTTTGAAGAAAAAAGTTTTTGACAGACAACAAGTGATATCTGTTAATAAAAAAGCTCAATTCACTTCTCAGGAATTGAGTTTAGAAAAAGGTGCTTGGGAACATTATTCAGATTTAGATTTTTTAGGACGAGTTGGTGAAGCGAATGCTATGTTAGGGAGAGAACTTATGCCGCAAGGAAAAAGAGAAGACATTTCTTTTGTTTATCCTTCTGGCTGGAAAAATAAAAAAATTATTTTTAACGGAAAAAAGGATTATTTATATAATCGATCACACCTAATTGCTTTTGAATTGAGTGGTGAAAATGCGAATGTTAAAAATTTATTTACTGGAACAAGAGCATTGAATGCTAACTTTTCGGCTGAAAAAAATTCGATGGTTTATTATGAAAATCTCATTGCTCAGTATATTAAGACAACAGGTCATCATGTACGTTATCGAGTGACCCCGCTTTTTAAAAATGTTGAATTAGTCTGTCGAGGAGTTCGGATAGAAGCGTAAAGTATTGAAGACCAAACTATCTCATTTGATATTTATATCTTTAATGTTCAACCAAATTATGAAATAAATTATTTAACAGGAACATCACAAATAAAATAAAAAAGGAGTACGATAAAACAAATGAAATCGAGATTATCTATTTATTGTAACGAAGAAAATTTGCAGAAGTTTGAAGAGGTTGTTGCTTATTTGGGAAGAGAAGAAAATAAATTTCTTTCTCACAAACAGACAGTTTCTGCGGCATTTACAATTTTACTGGAAACCTTTTATCAATTATTCATTGAAACAGGAAACGAAATGAGTTATTTTGAACGAATGGCTCAATTGAAACAGGATGTTAAAAATTCTCCAGATGAAAGTCAAAGAGCAATTAAACTGTTGAAGAAGCAGATGGATCAATTACTTTATCTTGAATTAACTAATTTCCATTCAATCACGAAGGGTGAGGAATGGGATGTGCAGGATTTAGAATCAATTTATTCAAAATTAGATTCTAAACAACACGAATTATTAGCTCGGATTCAGGATGTGATTCAGGAAGACATTGCACGAGGTCAAACTGTTAAACATTCTCATTAAGGAGGTTTTAAGTGAGTGAAATAACGAGTCCAAACATCACTTTTATGCTGCAATATACTGAGGCAAACGCTCAGTATGTTGACTATACAAATCGAGATGAAGCTGTTGAATTAGAGAATGATTTATTTTTAGAAAATCACAAGCAAGTGATTGAAGATTTGACAGAAGAACAAATTAAAGAAATCAAAAAAGCTGTTCCTGAACAAAATTTAAATTTTAAAGAATACATTGATTATATGAATCGTTCTTATGCGACTGAACAACAAAATCAGGAATGGACTGCTGTCTTTAATCAAGATGCTAATTATCTTCAAACAAAACGTGTGGATCAATTAAAAAGAAATTTAGAAGAAGCTTATCAAAATGGGTCATTGCTTTGGCAAGGAGTCATCTCGTTTGATAATGAATTTTTGGCTCAAGAAGGGTTGTATGATAAAGCAACTGGTCATGTCGATCAACAAGCAATTAAAAATGTTATCCGTGAAGCTATGCCAAAAGTTATTCAAAAAGAAGGACTTTCAGATTCAGCTTTTTGGTGGGGAAATATTCACCTCAATACAGATAATATTCATGTGCATATTGGACTTTCTGAAATCAACTCAAACCGGGAAAAGATTTTTTATCGTCCACGTGGTCGAATGGAATATCGAGGAAACTTTTCTCAAAAAACTATTAAGCAGCTAAAGAGTGATGTATTTCATGGGCTAATCAATGAACAGACTCGTAATATGATTGTCAGAAAAGAACAAGTTTTGGCTAATCTCAAATCTGATCTTTTAACAAATGTTTTTAAAAATAATCAAGTGACGCTTTCAGCTGAAAAAAATTTTTTGGAGCAGGCTTATAATCATTTGCCTTTTGAAAAACAATGGCGGTATGGTTCTAATGCGAAAGATTTTGCAGTTAGTAAATTCTTTATAAACAAATATCTGGACTCTTACTTTGAAAACGAAGGGAAAGAAGATTATCAGAAATTTCTTACGGAAACAAGAGAATTTTTAAAAATGTACGAAGGAGTTTATTCGGCTGAAAAAAATCAAACTTACGAAAAGTTGCGATATGTGAACGGAAAAGCTGTTCGCAGTCAAGGACAGTCTAAAGGCTATGAGATTGAAAAATTGATTCAGCGAAGAGAACATGAATTGAGAGAGCGTTTAGGAAATCAGATTCTACAAAAATTTAAGCAAGAGGTGCCTAGAATTGCCAATGTTGAACCTAAAAATAATATAGAAGACTTTTCTAAAGGAAATCAAGAAAGAATTCGACAACAGCGTCCAGATGCTACGTTTGTACACTTAGCTGATGTTTGGGAGAAAATGGGCTATCTTGTCCCTGAAGAAGCTATACCCATTATAATTTTAAAGCCTGAAGTTAATAGAAACAAAGCTGGGAAGCCAACTTTTGTTCCAACTAAAGCTTACGACATTAGTCAAGTACAAGAAGATGTTCTGAATAAAAGAATGAATTTGAAACAGTTATCTTTGCTATCTTCAGATGAATTAAAAGAGCTAGTGGATGCTGCTAAAAATAAAGCAAATCGAACAGAGAAAGAGCGTCAGGAATTAGGAACTTTCCGCTATGCTTTAAAGTTAAGTTTGTTAAAGGAGCAGCAAGCAACTTTGTTAGTTCAAAAACGTTTATTAGATCAGATGAAACCTTTAAAAAATGACCAGGCTTTTGTTACTTTTAAAAAAATAGAGATAGAAGAGCGATTAAAACATATCGAATTTCAACTGACTCCGAATTTTAAACTAAAAAAAGGGGAGCTTGCAGAAAAAGAAAAACTATCTCAAAAATTTGAAGATAGTGCCCAATTTTCAATTTCAAAAGCTTCGGCTGAAAAAATCCAAGTCCCTATAAACCGTTTAAATGCTGAAATAAGAGCTGTTTCGTCTCTTGAAGATAAAAGTATCCTTTCCCTATTAAAAGGGCAGGAGATGACAAAAGAGGGCTATATAGATGAACTAAAGACGCATGTGACCATTTTTCAGGTGAAACATAGTATTTACAACAATAACCAGATTATTGCTAAATCTAAAGATGATGGTCGGATAAAAAACTTAAAAAGAGAAAATGCCATTCATTTTTCTGAATTAAAAAAATTATATCGGAAATTATTACCTGAATCCGAAAGTGAGAAACAAAGTAAAATCGCTCAAGCTAGTTCTAAAAGTATGCAAGAAAAGCAGCAGATAAGGCAATCGAGTTTGCAGCAAAGTCAGGCGCCATTAAAAATATCAAAAGATTTTATGCGTGGTTTGACTCTTGCTTTAAAAAATGCGGAAAAAGGAAATATGCGAGCCTTTATGGAAAAAGTAAGAGCAGATGAGCGTGCTGAAAGAGAAGAGCAAGCGCAACAAATATAAAGTCCGGAAATGAAAAACGTACTAACAAAAGTATGTTAGTACGTCATGTTGTTAGAGAGTAACTCCCAAACTTTATTATACCATAAGAATTATTTGAAATTAACCCTTAAGATTCGTTATCCTTCAATCAATATCAAAAAATAATTTAAGGAGTAAAATATGAAAAAAATTAAGCTACAAGATGGCTATTTAGAAGTGCATATAGAAAAAAGCCCAGAAATTAGCATACCGTTTGTTAAAAATTGTATTGTGAGATTTAACATGTTTCGTAAAGTTGACGAAAATTATTATGAATCAACTTATCGTATCAACTTAACTAAATATGATGACTGGTATAACAAGCATAAAGAAAAATCTGACTTTTCAGAAGTAGAAAGAAGGGCTTATGGAGTCGCTAAATTACTTCAAACAGTAAGAGTTTCAGATTTTTTTCCTGATATTTCGTGTGGAAAGATTAACTTTTGGTTTGGTGTTTTAGCACATAACAAAAGATTTATTACACATAAAAAAGAAAGGAAGATTGATTAAAGTGTATAAATTTGTTAATTCAAAAACATTCACTTATACATGGTTTGTAATATCTTTTTTGTTATTGTTTTTGACTTCATGGAAAGGATATGCAGGTTTTACATGGCTTTTTATTTTAACATTTTTAGATAGTTTTTCAGATATTTGGTTAGAGCATTGGTATTCGTTAGGAATATCACGTAAGTTAACTGCATATAATTGTTTGGCGAATTTATTAGGAATAATTGTTCAGTTGTCTTATGGATTATATGGTGGAGCAGTTACGTCAATGGTTGGTTTTTTACTTTTATCTCATAAAACCTTTTTATGGAATGATAAGAAAGATGGTGAAATAAGCCATTTCAAAAAGCAAGAAATTACAATAACAACTGTAGGTATCTTTATAGGGCTTATTGTTTTGGGAATTTTATACTGCACTTTATTTAAAGGAGAACAGCCTATCTGGTTAATATCTCTCAATGGATTGCTTTTTGTGCTTGGTACGGGTGGTCGAATTTTACTTATAAATGGAAAAACGGAATCTCAACTCATCTATGTTGCTAGAGAATTTGTTGATTTAGCAGTGCTTATTTCAATGATTTCTTTACAGATTACAAATGACAGTTTGTGGATTCGTTTATCAAGTATTCTATCAAGTATGATAATTTTATTTAAATCAAATGTTAATTGGCTTCATTATGCGAATGATAAAAATAAATAAAAAGTTATTTAATTTATTATGTATTTTTCTTGACAAAATGACTAAATGTGGTATAATTATTACATAAGAAGTTAAATAATTTATTAAATAATAACAAACAATAAAAGGAGATCGATAATGAACTTATCAAATTATACAAAAGTACGGCTTACAGATTCAAAAGGTTTGAACAGTGAAACCGCTTGGGCATATGGAATGAGAAAAAATCAATATAATTATGCCTCATACAACTTAAGACTAATTTTAGACAATAACACAAGTTATTTTTCAGCAGGAACAGAGCTTATCTTAGAAAAAGATGGCTATACGGTTGATATGAAAGCAACTCAAGAACTTGCAAATGCAAAAGCGCTTATTGCCCAATATCACGATTCAATGAAAGCGATAGAAACACCGACTAGTAAACTATCTGCCAAACTTGTTAAAAAAGGAAATTTATCAAAATTTATTGGCAAGAAGATTCTAGTTTCAGCTGGTGAAATTGAGTTTATATCACTACAAGAAAATGATCATTCTGTCTGGTTAGAGGGAAAAAATCTTTTAACAGGTGAAATTAAGAAATATAGTGATATTGCTTGGATTGCGAAGAAATTTGGTTATAGTAAACAGGATATGGAATTATATTTTGGATGAAATAGAAATAAAGTAGGAGTTTAAATATGGTAGATACAGAAGTACTGATAATATCTAGAAATGAATTTCTTGGACTTCAAGGACTAAGTTTTCCAATTAGTGACTATTTGGAGGATAAGATGAGAGGAAATAGAAACTTTTCAAGCGGGAAGCAAAGAGAAAAGTTCACGAAAGAAGCTAGAATAAATATTGATAGTTATCACGATAGACGAAATAAAGCAATACAAGAATATGATCATTTAGTAGCTTCTGGAAAAATAAAACCACCTACACGAATCCAGAAATCGCTGAAGATAGCACAAGGACATCCAGATAATCGATCAGTCCAGGCAGCAAGAAGAATGCTAGCTAAGAGAGGATACGATTGGCAAACTGGAGAACCTATTAACGTCACTTGTTAATTGAATCAATGAAAAAGGGCTTTCAAGTTTATCTTGAAGGCTTTTTTGTGGCGATTTTTAACTCTGAAATGTCCCATTAAAACAAGAATTTTAATTATCTCTTACACTAAAAGTAAAATTGAAAGGAGTTTTCATTATGAAACTATATTTTCCAGATGTTCAAATTGAAAAATTTGATTTTGATGAAAATATCAT
>CALIWM010000329.1:0-3303 GCA_938046645.1 uncultured Gemella sp.
AAAAGAAACTTTATTATTTTTAGTAGTGCTTTTTGCTTTATTTTACTTAATGTACTATTTAGCGAAAAAAAGAGTTAGTTCTTCAAAGCGTACTTTATTATCAACAGCAATTGGTTTACTTTTAGGTATTACTATTCAAGCATATTCAGGATTCAGTGATGAACCAATGAAAATTAAATATGTTGCTGAGATTACGACTTGGTATTCACTATTCGGTAATGGTTTCATCGATTTAATTAAGATGTTGATAATTCCATTAGTACTTGTGTCAATAATTAATGTTATTGTTAATATTAATGCAAATACAGACGTTAAAAAATTAACACGTTTAACACTGATTATTACATTAGGTATGGTAGCGATTAGTTCAATCGTTGGATTTGTAGTCTCTACAGTATTCAAACTTGGAAGTAGTTCGATTGTATTAGGAAACGGAGAAAGTAAAATTAAAGAAGTGAAGAACGTTGTAACAATTATTCGCGAATTAATTCCTTCGAATCCAATTAAAGCAATGGTTGATTTTAACGTTATCGGTGTAGTAATCTTTGCAATGTTCATAGGCTTAGCGGCAAGATATATTCAAAATAAAGATGAAAACAAAGTTAAAACTTTTATTGATTATATCGCCAACTTACATGCTATAGTTTCTCGTATGACAGTCCTAGTAATTAGATTATTACCTTATGCAGTAATTCCATTACTAGCTAACACAATTGCACAAAGAGGATTAAAATCAATTAAAGATGTACTATTATTCATTGCTTTACTATATGTAGCCGTAGTAATTCAATTCATTATTCAAGGATTATTCTTAGTTTTACACGGTGTTTCACCAGTTACATATTTCAAAAAAGCGAGTAAACCTTTAGTTTTAGCATTTACATCACGTTCAAGTGCAGGTACTTTACCTCTAACAATTAGTACATTAACTAAAGAGATGGGTGTTAACCAATCAACAGCTAACTTTGTTGCTTCATTCTCATCTACAGCAGGAATGCAAGGATGTGCCGGGATTTATCCTACTATGTTAGTTGTGTTCTTAGCTAATGCAAATGGAATCGCAATTGATGCAACATTATTCATTATGACTGTGATTGTGGTAACATTAGGTTCTGTAGGTATTGCAGGTGTTCCGGGAACAGCAATTACTGCCGCTTCAGTTTCAGTAAATGGAGTAGGTTTCGGTGCATTATTTAATCAAATTAACCCAATCTTAGCAGTAGATCCAATCTTAGATATGGGACGTACTTGCTTAAATGTTAGCGGTGGTATGACAAACTCAATCATGGTGGATAAGCATTTAGGATTATTTAGTAAAGATAAATTTAATAAGTTTGATAAAGTAAAAGAATAGATAAATTAATCGCAGTATGAAAAGTACTGCGATTTTTTACTTTATTATATATTTAGTTTGTTATATATGTATATCATTAGTTTTTTTGTTCGCAATATGATAATATAATAAAGGTAAAAATTTAGTAATATATCAAAATTTTGGTCAAAGCATTATTTTGCAATTACGTTAAAATATATGGAGGTACTATGACTGAATTTTTAAAAGAATATGATGTTATTGTAATTGGAGGAGGACATGCTGGAATTGAGGCAGCACACGCCGCTAGCAGAAAAGGTGTTAAAACTTTAATGATTACAATTAACCTAGATACTATTGGTTTTATGCCATGTAACCCAAGTGTAGGAGGACCGGCAAAAGGTATTGTTGTACGTGAAGTAGATGCACTTGGTGGTCTAATGGGACGTGTAGCAGATAAAACTAATATTCAAAGTAAAATGTTAAATACTGCAAAAGGTCCAGCAGTTCGTGCACTAAGAATGCAATCTGATAAGGTAGAATATCAACTAGAGATGAAGAGAATCTTAGAAGATACTCCAAACTTAGATATTGAGCAAGCGATGGTACGTGAACTTATTATTGAAGATAATAAAGTAGTTGGTCTAAGAACTATGCTAGGTACAGCATATAAAGCTAAGACAATAATTATCACAACGGGTACTTACTTGCGTGGTGAAATTGTAATTGGAGATATTAAATATTCTTCAGGACCAAACCACCAAATGCCATCTATAGATCTTGCAAAACAATTAGAAGAATTAGGTTTTGATTTAGTTAGATTTAAAACTGGAACACCACCAAGGGTTAATGCTGATAGTGTAGATTTTTCAAAAACAGCAATTCAGCCGGGTGATGATGAGGAGCATGCATTTAGTTATGAGACTAAAGAATTTGTAAAAGATCAAGTTCCTTGTTGGTTAACATATACTAATACAAGTACGCATGAAATTATTGATAAAAACTTAGGGCGTTCTGCAATGTACTCTGGAGTAATTAAAGGAACAGGACCAAGATATTGTCCAAGTATTGAAGATAAATATGTTCGTTTTAACGACAAGGAAAGACACCAACTTTTCTTAGAACCAGAAGGTAGAAATACCAAAGAAATATATGTACAAGGTTTATCAACGTCATTGCCTGATGATGTACAAAGAGACATGGTTCGAAGTATTGCAGGACTAGAAAATGCTGTTATTATGCGTAATGGTTATGCTATTGAGTATGATGCTGTAAACCCAACAACACTTTGGCCAACATTAGAAACAAAATTAATTGATGGATTATTCACGGCTGGTCAGATTAATGGTACAAGTGGTTATGAAGAAGCTGCAGGTCAAGGAATCATGGCGGGAATAAATGCAGCATGTAAAGTTCTAGGTGAAGAGCCGATGATACTTGGTCGAGATGAAGCATACATTGGAGTTCTTATTGACGACTTAGTAACAAAAGGAACAAATGAACCTTATAGACTTCTAACTTCAAGAGCGGAACATAGATTACTTTTACGTCATGATAATGCAGATATGCGCTTAACGGAAAAAGCTTATAACTATGGCTTAGTAACTGAAGAAAGATACAATAAATTCTGTGAAAAACGTAGTATGGTAGCTGATGAAATAGAAAGACTTAAGACTTTTAGAATTACTCCAACAGCTGCGACTTTAGAAAAATTAGCAGAGTTAAATAGTGCTGAAATTCGTGATGGAATTTTAGCCATTGATATGCTAAGACGTCCAGAACTAACTCATGCGAATGTTCTATATTTAGCTAATGATGAAACAGTTCTTCCTAAAGATGTAATAGAGCAAGTTGAAATCGAAGTTAAATATGAAGGTTATATTAAAAAATCTCTTCAACAAGTAGAAAAACTTAAGAAGATGAATGAGATGAAAATACCTACAGATCTGAGTTATGATGAAGTACCAAGTTTAGCTTTAGAAGCAAGGGAA
>CALIWM010000330.1:0-5678 GCA_938046645.1 uncultured Gemella sp.
TCTCTTTTTTTACTTAAAGCCTTGATAGACTTGACAAATGGTAGAAAAGAGCCCAACTATTCCGAATAAATTACTCAGAATAGTTGAGAAACCCATAAAATTCAAAACTAATATAATAACATATGTAGAAGTAGCTTTATACTTTCTATTTAGTTGTTGTTTTAACACATAAAAATAGACTAATGGAACTTTGCTTTTTACACATTACACTGAGATTAGAAGCATTACAAAATTTTGCTTGTTCAGTGGAAACCATAGTTTGCAAAGATAATACTTTCTTCATTAAATCCCTCCTATAAAGTTAAGATAAAAATGAGAATTAATCTTATCGGGAAATTTAATTAACAAATAAACCAACTAGCATGACTACTGTTCTTACAGTTTATGCTTTTTGATGATTTAGCCATTAATTTTGTGTTTTCCTTTACTTTGAGTTGTTGTAAAGATAAAATGTTTTTCATGTTCGTTCTCCTTTTTTAATTATAGTTAAGCTACCTTATTTATCTATTATAATAGTATTGACTTCCTTAAAAATATTGAGTTAGTGAGAAAATTTAACTTGAAGATATCCAGAATTGAATGATATTGACATTCTTTCACAAAATAACCCAAAACACTCATTTATTGTTCTTTCCGTTGGATTGGAATAATTTGATAAACAAGATCTTATAAAATAAAAATCTTGTTTTATAAGATCTTGTTTATCAAAAGAATTATTATAATAACAAATTTGATGTTTCGGAAATGAGAGAAAGTCAAATTATCTAATTTTTCCAAAATTAAATCCAAATCAAGGAAAATACATGGAGTACATAAAATAAGTCATCAGGCACCCTATATAAGAGTCTCTAAGAAACTTTATTTCTTGTTTTGTATTTATCGTATTCAAATAAATGTGTCAAGCTATGTTAGCGCTTTCTCTTAATCTATTATACCATACTATTGTTCAATACGAGAAGTAAAAAGCAATGAAAAGTACATTTATGTATAAAGAAAATGGCAAATTTCAACTCCAAGTTAGCCAATTTGTAAAAACTTAGGAGATCATAAACTAGTATTTTTTTTGGATAGTTGTTTATCCAGTTTTCAATGAACGCGACTTGTTTAGAAGTCGTTTTTCTGCTCCTTGTCAACTGTAGTGGGTTGATGAAAAGTCATAACCTGGAGAGAACCAAAGCGTTTCTCTCTTTTTATGTTCAAAGCGATAATGATTCTTAATTTGAAGTTGTCAAAGTTCCGGAAACCAAAGGCATTTCGTTTGATGATTTTGATAAGACTGTTGGTTGCCTCAAGTTTGGCGTTTGAATATGGGAGTTCAAGGGCATTGATCATTTTGTCCATGTCTTTCAAAAATGTTTTAAAATCCTTCTGCAATGCAGGATGTACAATAGGAAGGTTCTCCTCAATGAGCTCGAAGAAATGGTCAGCTTGTTTATCTTGAAAGTGAGAGAGTAAGAGTTGATAGAGTTCATAGTGTTCACGAAGTTCTTGAGAGTAAGAAAGTAGTTTTTCTAGAATCTCTTTGTTGGTCAAGTGCATCCGAAAAGTCGGACGGTAAAATCGTTTATCGCTGAGTTTACGGCTCTCTTGTTGAATGAGTTTTCAGTAACGTTTTAGTGCCTTATATTTGTGCGACTTTCTATCAAACTGATTCATGATCTGGATTCGCAGACGGCTCAAGGCACGACTCATATGTTGGACGATATGAAAACGATTCAGAGCGATTTTAGCGTTTGGAAATAGTTTTCTATCAATATCGTAGTAGGGGCTAAACATGTCCATCGTGATGACTTTGATCCGGTTTCTAACTTGTCCGCAATCGCACAGGAAATGATTACGAATAGTTGTCTGTGTTCTACCATCAAGGATGGCTAGAATGTTTTGCAAGTCGAAATCCTGAGCGATGAAGCTCATCTTGCCTTTCTTGAAGCTGCACTCATCCCAAGATATGTGAGTTGGAAGGAAAGATCAACCTGTCTTGAATTTGAATTCTTTCAATTTACGAATGACTGTCGAAGTAGATACAGATAAACTTTCGTCGATAGCAGTCATAGAAAGCTTCTCAATCAGCTTTTGAGCAATTTTGTGGTTGACAATAGGCGCAGGTATCTGATGATTCTTCTTGACTAGAGAAGTCTCAGCGACAGCCATTTTTCTGCAATTTTGACAGCGGAAACGACGTTTTTTCAAACGAATGAGAGTCTTGTAACCCGCACATTCCAGATAGGGAATTTTAGATTCTTTTTTGAGGTCATACCTAGCCATCTGGTCACGGCAGTTGTGGTATTTATGAGCTGGATAATTTAGCTTAGCGATGACTTCTTTATGAGTTTCAGCATCCACACATAGTCTGAAATAGTGATGTTCTTGTCTTTTATTCCGAGTAAGTTTGTGATAAGATTTAATTGTTTCATAAGACTCTTTCTAATGATGGTTTGGTCGCTTTTCATTATAGGTCTTATGGGACTTTTTTTCTACAACAAAATAGGCTCCATAATTCTTAAAGTGGTTTTACCCCCTACAGAAATTATAGAGCTCGTTTTTCTTGTGCCTTTGGACGAGCAACGATGGATGATTTTATTGTGGTTCTCGTTTGTGCGACTTTCCCAAGAAGCATAAGAGTGGGCGTGATATCGGTAGGCAGGCAGATATTGTTTGGAATTCCTCGCAAAAGAATTATTACTATGTTTTTAAAGTTTACATGTTAGTCACCATGTCGGATCATATTGTGGAAGAGCTAAGAGATACTTTAGCACGAAAGGGAGATTAGTTCTGGACTCCCTTCCCCGTAAGAATATGGCAAGTGCGAGAAAACACAATAAGTGGGAACTATTGAAAGCTAGCTGGATGACTGAAACACGATTTTCACTCCTCTGTACTGTGTTTGATATTGAACATCCTCTGGCTAGAGGTTTGGCTGGGATTGAATTATGGATGGAACGAATTATATTTACTTACAATTTGCGCTACTCTTTTCTAGTATCAGAGATATAGCATATATTTTCGATAAAACATCTTTTTACATAACGCTTCGCCGTCTGAAAGTTATATTTGTTCATATGTTTGACATGAATGAAAAGATTTAGTTTTAGCGTAAAATTTGTGATTTTTATAGATATTGTTGAATTTTTAATTAAGAAGACGCAGTTAGTGGCCTTGTTTATGTTTATCGTTCTAAAGAATTTTAAATTAATTTATGCATATTTCGCATAAAATTCTGATTTTTATTATCTCCGAATTACAATAATAGTAAGAGGATTGTTAATGTATATCAGATTAAAAAATTTAAGAGAGGACAAAGATTTGTCACAAAGTCAGATTGCGGAATATCTTCGTTGTTCACAGTCTGCTTATTCTAGAATAGAAAGTGGTAAGCAAGATATCCCTACCTTATTTTTGAAACAATTAGCTAAATTATATCAGGTAACCACAGATTATATTTTAGAGATGGATAAATTTAGTCGTTAATAAATCCTAAGTCCTTTGAAAACTGAATAAACTGAGGTGGGACTTTCTTATTTGTCGAGCATTTTAGTATGATACGCAATGAAATGAGCGATTAGCATCAACTATAAAATAGAGTGGTTCTCTATCTGCCGTGATCACAAATAAGGACAATGATACTTCTGAACGTTCAGGCTGCCAGCGAGAAAGGACAGCGGGTGAAATTCCCATGAATGATTTAACCAGTCATACCCACGGAGGAAATTATAGAATAGCACGTTATCAGGGGGGGGAGTTTTGGAACAATCAGTAGTAAAATATAGTCTGCAGTTATCAATGCTTAATTTTTTATACTCTAAAGAATTATTGTCTAAAAATGAGTATGAAAAAATCAGAAAAAGACTGCGTATTAAGTACACAAAATAGCTGACCTTTTTATTAGAACGCGGTAATATAGAATCAAAAGGAGGGGTTTCAGTATGAAAACAAATAATGTTGAAATAATAAAAGCTGATTCTTTAGTTCGACGTAGAGGTGTCAATGTAGAGAGACATTTAAAAAAGGTTGCTGCTTATTGCCGAGTGAGTTCTGATAGCGAGGACCAGAAGAACAGTTATGAATCTCAGGTGAGACATTATAAAGATTACATCTCTCAGCGTTCAGATTGGGAACTAGCAGATATTTACGCAGATGAGGGAATTTCAGGAACTCAAGTAGGAAAGAGACAAGATTTTCAACGCTTAATCAATGATTGTGTAAATGGAGAAATTGATTATATTGTAACAAAAGCAATTGCTAGATTTGCAAGAAACACCTTAGACACTTTGAAGTATGTCAGAATGTTAAAGGATATGCAAATTGGAGTTTATTTTGAGGAAGAGAACATAGATACCCTTACTATGGATGGAGAACTACTTCTAACCATTCTTAGCTCTGTTGCACAGCAAGAAGTAGAAAATACATCTGCACATGTGAAAAAGGGATTAAAAATGAAGATGCAACGTGGTGAACTGATAGGGTTTCAAGGGTGCTTGGGGTATGACTATGATGTAGAAACCAAGCAACTTTCTATCAATAAAAAAGAAGCAAAAATAGTTCGTTATATCTTTGAAAGGTACTTAGAAGGTATTGGAGGGAAAGTTATAGCAAGGGAACTTGATGAACTAGGTTATAAATCTCCGAGAGGATTAGATCATTGGAATGATACAACAGTCTTAGGAATCATAAAGAATGAAAAATATAAGGGAGATATTCTAATGGGCAAAACTTTTACAGTTGACCCAATAAGCAAGAGACGTTTGAGTAATTTTGGTGAAGAAGATAAGTACTACATCAAAGATAATCATGAACCTATAATATCTAAAGAGGACTTTGAGAAAGCTCAGGAGATTAGGTTGCGTAGGTCAGGAAATAAAAAAACCGCTGCAAATGTAAATGGAAAACGTGAACGCTATTCAAAAATGTATGCTTTCAGTAGTATGTTAGAATGTGGTTTTTGTGGTTCATTATTGTCTAGAAGAAGTTGGCACTGCCGTTCAGATTATCGCAAAGTTGTGTGGCACTGCGTTACTTCGATAAAAAAAGGGAAAAAATATTGTAAACATAGTAAAGGATTAGAAGAACTAGCTATTGAGGGAGCTTTTATGGAAGCTTACAGACAGCTCTATCATTCGAATGAAAATATAGTGTCAGACTTACTTGAAACGATTGAATCTGAGTTGAATGACAATAGCCTCAGCAAAGAACTGAAAAAAATAACTAATAAACTTCGTACATTACTAAAAAAAGAGGAGAATCTTGTAAATTTAAGACTAGAAGGGAAGATTAGTGATTCCATTTATAATGAAAAATACACTGAAATTTCTTCAGAAAAAGAGTATCTTTCAGAAGAAAAAGTAAATGTTGAAACAACTTTGAAGTCAGAAATTGATGTAAAGAAAAGACTAACTGAGTTTAAACAGTTACTATCTTCACAGAAATTACTCACCGAGTTTGATCGTACGGTTTTTGAGAGTATTGTTGATAAAATTATTGTAGGAGGTGTTAATAGTGATGGGGAAATAGACCCTGCAATGTTAACCATAATTTTCAAAACAGGAGAAACTCAAAATAAGGATGGCAAACAATTCAAAAGTAAACGTAAAGATGCTAAACTAGAATCAGATAAATTGTGTCCTCAAAACAGTGACGAGGATAAAAAATTGTATTCTCAAGTAACAGACAACACATGTTGA
>CALIWM010000331.1:0-2140 GCA_938046645.1 uncultured Gemella sp.
ATCAAAACGACAGCCGCAATCAATATTTTATTCATACGCATTATGATAATAGTATAGTAAGCAAAAGCAGTTTCTGCAATCGCAATTTGAGAGATCATCCAGACATTCCTGTAGTCTCAATGAATATTAAAAAGTAAAACTTTGATTATTGATGAATGCCATATGAAAACGTTATTAGGAATGGTGGGTTGAAATGATGTTATGATAGAGGAGACTGTTGAGAGTATAAAATCGGTCAACTATTAGGAGAAGTGCATGGCGGTTACGAAATATGAATCATATTATAAACAAATTAAAGAGTCAGTTGATGATATAAAAGAAAATTATGATTATAAAAATTCATCAAATGCATTTATACATTGGTATCTAAAAAATCATTTATTTTTAGAAGAACAAGAGATCGGTGAAGCAATAATTGACGGTTCTGGCGATAATGGTATCGATGCAGTCTTGCTAAATGAAGAAGAAAAAGAACTAACTGTAATGCAATTCAAGTTTCCGAATGATATAAATGGTATTAATTCTGAAATAAGCCAAGAAGATATATTAAAAACTTTTAATGGTTTTAATTTGTTAATTGATAAAACAACGAATCAAGAATCAAACATTCAGTTTAACCAATTTAAAGAACGAATAAATGATATGGATATTTTTAGTTTTAAGATTTATTTTGTTAGCTTTAACAAAGGAATAGATGCAATCGCTAATAAAGAATTAGTAGAAAACTTTGCTAGAAACTTTAAAAAAGATTATGGCAGTGAATTAAAAATAAAGATTCATGATAAATCAATAATTTCTAATATATATGAAAAAATGAATAGGAAAAATGATTTAGAGATTACCCTTTCATATAAACAGTTGGCTTCTGCATATGATATAGATTTAATGAATATAAAATCATATGTGGGTTTGGTTAATGGTAAGTCTCTTATATCTTCTATTGAAAATAGTATTGAAACTATTTTTGATGAAAATATAAGATTGTACGAGGGAAAAACTAGTGTTAACAATTCGATTAAGGCTACAGCATCTAATCCTAAAGAGAGTGAAATGTTTTATTTCTATAATAATGGAGTTACTATTATATGCGATAAAGTTAATAATAGTCCAAATAAATTGAGTGTTTCTTTAAAAGGGGTATCTATAGTTAATGGGTGTCAAACGGTAACCTCTTTATATGATTTATATACTCAAAATAAACTTGAAAATGGAGTAGATATTTTGACAAGGATTATCGAAATATCAGACTATAATGAAAGAATGAAGATTACGGAGTATTTGAATTCTCAAAATCCAATAAAAGATAGTTATTTTATAGCAAACCACACAATAATTAGAGATTTACAAAAATCATTAGAAAATAAAGGGTATTATCTAGAAAGGCAAATTAATGAGTTTGAATATAAAAAACATTATGGAGGAAAGGGTCTTAACAATCTTGTTCCAATAAAATTAGAAAGCGTTATACAACATTATGTAGGATATTGGCTTGATGAATATGCGTCTACAGCTAAAAGAGGAAAAGGTCTATTGTTTGATAAAAATAAAATTGATGAAATATTGATGGACATAAACGCAGATAGAGTTATAGAAGCTAATAATATGTATAAGGAAATTAGTAAAATAATAACTAGCTATAGAAGGACTAGAAGAAATGAAAGTAAGACGGAAATTTCTGACTTTCTAGGTATACCTCATTCTGATTTTTTGAATAATATTGATGAGTATTTGTTTATGAATACAGGTGATATAGTTATATTAAATACAGCAAAATTATTAAAGGATAAATATAAGAATAAAAAAATAGAATTTAATGATGAAAAATTAATTAAGGATGCAATACTTTTAATATACAAAAACATAATTGAGACTTATCCAGATGGTGTTAGAAATATTTCTGCATTGACTAAAAACACTAAACTTTTTAAGGAAATAAAACAATACGTGAATAATATATAATTGTCGCTTGTGCTTTCTATAAACTTGCAGAAAATCAGCTAGACAAGAACCAGATTAACGTACCGAGTCTATATAAACCTCTCTTGATGGTGCTGTGATTGGTGTACACAAACACAAAAGCCTAAATTTGGTGCGGATGAAAGGACTTGAACCTTCACGCCGTGAGGCACATGCTCCTAAG
>CALIWM010000332.1:0-60109 GCA_938046645.1 uncultured Gemella sp.
AAAAATTTCCACTGTCATCAACTCTAGGTTCAAATTCTATGATTTCATCTCCCATAGTTAATTTTATGTTAATACCATCTTGTATTCCATTTTCATCTGCTGAAATTTTTACCTTATAGCCTAAATCTTTTCCTGTTTCTGCAATCTTTTTACTATATTCAACTTGCTTAATTACTCTTTCATATTCTTTATTTAAAGTATTTTGTTCTGAAAGTAAAATTTCATTAGTTTGTTCTATTAAAGAATATGCCAAATCAAAATCTTCTTTTTCCATTAAAGTTTTTATTTTTTTTAAATTTTCTTCAAATTTTTCTCTTGAGACTCCATTTACTTTATAAGTTTCTGCAAATGAATACATATCCATAAAATCTTCTTTATTTTTTATATAAGACTCTACATTATTTAAACTAAAATTATCTTTTAAATTTTCTAATTCTTCTAATATTTTTTCTGCTCTTCCTTTTTTAAAAACATAAGTGTTATGCTTTTCAAGCAACTCTTGTGAAAAACTTTCTAATTTGTGTTTAAAAGTAAAAAATTTACTTTCAATATTATCTTTATTTAAAGTTTGATATTCTTTTTCTAAATCTGTAAGTTCATTTGACATAAATTTTTTTGCAACATTTTTATCAATACTATCAAATATATCTTTTATTAAAGTCATATTATTAGCATTCATTATATTTTTAGTCTTTAAGTTAAATTCATCTTTTAATTTTTTTATATTTTGATAAGCTATCTCAGTACTTAAGAAAATTTCATTATTTTTTTGCATTTTATTTATAATATTAGATAGTAATGCATTTAATTGTTTTTTTCCATCCTCATATCTTCTCACTATACTATTAGCTTCTGAATATTCAGTATCACAATAGTGTGATTTATTAGCAATGATTCTTTCAAGTTCTCCTGTTCTTTTTTCCAAACTTAAAAATTCTTCTTCTATAAGCTCTTTCTTCTTTAATTCTTCTGAAAAATCGTCTAATTTTGTATTTAAAATCTTTTCTTTTTCTAGTTTTAATCTATTTAATACATTTGTTAATTCATTTTTAGAAGCTTCATCTTTTATTTGACTATCTATTTCTAAATTTATATTTTTTATTTCTTTTTCATTATGTTTATAACTGAATGTTTTTTTCTGCCGAGCTTTAAAAAGCGTCATCTCTTTAACCCAAATATTGTAATAGTTAATATTAGAGTAAATGACCTCTCTTAATCTTTTTGTAAATGAATTAGATAAATAACTATTAAATACTTGACCTAGTTGAACAGAAAAATAGTCGTCATTATCAAAGTTCAAGTTTTTTAGCACAAGCTCAACATCAATGTCTTGATTATTTTTCCAAATCTTTTTCCATGATGTTTCACTTTCTTTTTCAGGTTGCATTTTGATTTTCTTAATGTGTTCTAGTATGAAATGACCTGCAATTATATACAAAATCATATTAACTAACAAAAAGAAGACCAAAAGCATTATTGAATCCCAAAATTTTTCTTTTGAATTAATTGGATAAAAAATAGAGTTTCTTTTATCAAGAATGATAATAAACCACGGTATAACTGAAACGACTGAGACTACTTTGAAATGTAAATATTCAACAATAGACCGAATTTCTTCTATATCTTTTTCATAAAGAAATTTTCCTAGTTTTTTTAGCATTGATTGCTCCTCTTTCTTATAACAAGTTGTGAACCACTCCTACCTACGCTAACACTAAGAGGTCAGGGATTTATGTGGATTTTTGTTAAATTTAATTTAAGTTGCCTTAGAATAGCATTTTAACGAACTCAGACATATCGTTTTTAGCTTCTTTTAAAGCTTGATTAGATTCTTGTTCCTTTTCTGCTGAATTTTTAACTATTTCTACGATTTTACTATTTTGTAGCTCTTCATTAGATTTTGCATCTATTGTTATTTTTGCAATATAAGCCACATCTTCAAATTTATAACCAAAGAAACTGCAATCAATGTATTGACGGCCAATTTCGAGTTTGGAAATAGAGAGAAATACATTAGATAAAATTTCTTCTCGAACTTCTCCAAAGTAAAGTTTGTCGAATCTCATAAATTCTTTAAGATTTTCAATGATTTCATCAGGATTAATAATGTATTCTGCTTCAAAATGGTCATTAGGCTTTAATTTGCCTACAAATTCAAGTGAAGTAGTAACAACTTTACCATTAACATTCTTTTCTAATAGAATTGAAACTGAATTTCGAATTGTTTTGTCAAATAGGTCTGAATTGAAAGCATGGTATAGGAAATCAAAATCATACTTATCATCTTCTTTATAATCTTTATACGAATAATCTTCTCCAGCTTTAATTTGTGACATTAAGTCTAAAGTTGATGATTTAGATGAAGGAATAAAAGTTCGCACCCAGACATCAATGTCTTTTTGGTTTGGATAAATTTCTTTCCAAATTAAGATTTTTGATTTTTTCAAGATTGTTGGCTCAACATTTTTTACAAAATCCTTGTAATAATAAAATGTTACAGATAAAACAAATAGGAAAATACCCAGAATTAGAAAAAACCAAAAGCCAGAAAAATTTAAAAAAGGATTTGTTTTGAAAATAAAAAATTTTATGTTACAAGATATACCCATCAAAACCAAACTTCCAAGTGCTGCCAGAAAAAGTTTATCAGAAACTTTTTCCATCCATGCCTTTAATTCTTTATAATCATGAGTTTTGGCAAAAAATTTATTTGAGTTATTGATAATAAACGATTTTAGTGACATGGTTTTAGTTCTCCTTTGTATCTGTATCTACAATTAGATTTAGTTTTGTTTTTAGTGTTTCTATTTCTTTTTCAACTTCAATTTTTTCTAGCACCTTTTGAAGTGTTTTAGATTCTGACTCAAAAATTCTAATGGTAGCATCAATGAAAGTTCTTTGTTCCTCAATTTTTACACCAAAAAATTTCCCGGATTGAATACCTTTATATGTATTTAGAGATACAAATTCAAATTCAAGTTCTTCTAAAATCTTTCTTTTCAAATATATTAATTCTTGATTTTTGTTTTCTAGCAGTCCTAACGTTCTAAAAGTGTTATCATCTAATACATCAAATAAAAATCTCAGGCAAACATTTTGAGCATCTGGCGCATCAAAAGTATTTGTGGCCCTATGTAAAAAACTAAGTTTAATATTTTTTTGATATGGGTTTTCTTTTTTGTTTTCTAACATCATTTGAGTGAATTCAGGGAAGTGCTTGAATTGACTTCTTTTCCCAACTTTACATGAATTTATAAAGATTTCAATGTTCTTATTGTTGGTAATGTCAAGTTCTTTTCTTGTGCTATAGTCAACAAGATAATGCTCTGATTTTACCGGCAATAATTCTTCATATCTCTCTTTAGAATCTTTAAGTGCTGCTAAAGTGACACCATCAATGACAGTAGATACGATTGAAATTAGAAACAAAATCAGTAAAATAATAAACATAAAAACATCAGCATCCTTTGCATTGTTACAAATCCAAAGTGCTACACCCAAACAAACTGATGTTATAAGTCTGAAAAAAGCAACAACTGAAAAAAGTAAATCAGCCTCTTTAATCCTAAATAAAAAATTGATTGTGTAAAATGGGAACATATATAGTACATACAGAGTTTTTAGAATTAATGTCTCTAGCTTTTTCTTTATATTGTTTAACATTTCCTGTTTTCTCCTATTGGTAAAATTTGTTTTATAAATCCATTATATCACATTTGCGATATTTTAGCTATAAGAAAAAACCTCTGAAAGAGGCTTTTATGTTTTTTATGTTTTATTTATGACTTACTGTATTCAATATGAACTAACATATATGGAAGTTCAGTTTGATAAATTTGGTTGCACATATTGATAGTTACAGGGTGAGCATTGTTATCAAATTCAACCTGAGTGATTCTCACATCAATGCCTGTAGACAATGAAGCATCTTTTAAACTTTCCTCAGTTAATCCATCCGTGAACTATTCCTCCCTACATTATAGTTAAGAAGGAGGAACTTCTTGGGTAAAATGCAGACTTATTAGCTAGCTGACTAGATAACAGAGGTTACATTAATATATACCAAGCTATCCCCGTAGTTCCTACGGTTCTATTGTTATTTTATTCTAAAACTCTAAGCTAATATTTTTAATCCTTCATTTAGAATATTAATGCTGGCATTGAGGTCTCTATCATGATGCATGCCGCAACTCTCGCAAGCCCACTCACGAATGTGTAGGGCTTTTTTGCCAGAGTTAAAGCCGCAATCAGAGCAAATCTGAGAAGATGGATACCAACGGCTAATCTTTGATACTTGTTTTTCGTGCCAATCCGCCTTGTATTCTAACATCCTCACAAATTCTGACCAAGAGGCATCTCCTATGGCTCTTGCCAAACAATGATTTTTCATCAGATTTTTACTCGCCAAATCTTCCATACAAATCCTATCGTGGTTCTTGATAAGAGTTGTACTCAATTTAGCAAGGAAATCTCTTCTTTGGTTAGAAATCTTTTCATGAAGTCTAGCAACCTTTAGGCGCTGCTTCTGATAATTCATGCAGTCATTTAAACTTTTGCCCCTCTGCTTTGCCAACAGCCCTCTACGAGATAATATTTTCTGCTCTCTAGCCATTTTTTTAGAAGCTGAAACTAAAAATCTGGGATTTTCTATCTTTTCTCCAGTAGAGAGAATGGCAAAATGAGACAAGCCAAGGTCAATGCCAACGTTAGAGTTTGTCTTAGGATAAGGATGGATGTCTGTCTCACACAAAATAGAAATGAAATATTTCCCGGTTGCCGTCTTTGAAATCGTTGCGCCTTTAATAAGGCCAGTCATCTTTCTATGCTGTTTTAAACGAATCCATCCTATTTTTGGGAGTTTGACTTTATTATTACAAACTTCAATATTGCCATTGTTGTTATTGGTTTTATAAGATTCCTTGTAAGCTTTTTTCTTAGACTTGAATCTAGGAAACCCAAATTTAGATTGAAAGAAGTTTTTATAAGCCTGTTGTAAATTCAATTGGACATTGCAAAGCGCTAGGCTATCCACTTCTTTCAGCCAAGGGAACTCCTTCTTGTATTGGGCAGGTGTATTTCTCAAAGTTTTGCCTGTTTCTTTATAGTAGGCGATTTTGTCAGCCAGCATTTGATTCCAAATAAATCTTGAGCAGCCAAATGTTTTTGAGAGCAATACCTTTTGTTCTTCTGTTGGATATAACCTAAATTTGTAAGACTTTTGCTTAATTTTTGTCATTTCTTTTTGCCCTTGTTTTTATATTTATATATTATATAATTTAGAATATCACAAATTAAAAAGCAAGTCAAAGACTTGCTCAGTACAATACAATGCATTTGCATCCCACCACCTAATAGGTGGAGAATTGTGTGTAGTTGGTTAAAATCAACAATTGCAACATTTGGAATAGTTGATAACTTTTTGAAATGATTATATCGCAGAATAATGAAAAGAAGTTCAATAAATATAAACTTCTTTTTTTATTGAGATGAAACACTAAAAGACAAAATAGTCTTTTGTGTCTACAAAAGATTCTTCTTGCATCAAATGTTTCAATTCTTCAAATTCTGGAATCTCTTCAAAATGTTTAAGTTGAATCAAAAACTCTGGGTTTCGACTCATTTTCACATCTGCTCTTGGCTTAATCTCACCAATCCGACTAAGACTATAACTCTTTTCAAATAGATTGAGTTTGTTCTCCTTTATCTCTGAAAACAGATATTTACGCCCAGTCTTTTTGTTCTCAAATGTTACTTTGACATTTGATAATTTTCCAAATTGAGCTTTTGAACCATCTGAAATAACCAAATAATCATCTGAAAAATAATCCAGATAGGGTTTGATGAAATCAAATTCTTCTTTCATTCCATTCACATATCTTTTTACACCATTAATTATAGAGTCTTCAGTTCTCCAAATACGGTGAATACGAAGATTATCTCTGTGTTGATAGAAAGAAAATGGAGATGAAATCTGAATTCCATATGTCCAATTACCTGAAATTCTAGATGTTGGTGAAGTCAGTTTCTTTAAAGTCAAAAAGTCACAGCCTGAATCTAAAACAATTTTTTCAATTTCTTCATACAGTTTTTGTGCTTTAACAAAGTTTGTATTAGTTTCTGTCATATTTTATGACCTCCTGTTTTAAATATAATTTTGTAAAATACAAATGTTTACATGAGATATTATAATCAATTCATCTTCAATTATACTATTATTTGTAAAAGATTATTTTACAATATAATATATTTTGAAAAAAAGAAAGGGTTTTTACTTTAGAAAAATCAAGTAGAAACAAAAGGTACACAAAATGAAAGATTTAAGCTTAACTGTGGAAAACTTTCGCAACTCAAGCAACATTATTGTTTTCTCAAAAAACAATTGTGTTCAATGTAAAATGAGCAAGCGACACTTAGATGCCAGTGGAGTAGAATATCAAGAAATAAACCTTGATGAATACCCAGAATTCTTAGATTATGTTAAAAATGAATTGGGATTCAAAATGCTTCCAGTTATTCAAGTTCCTGAAAATCTAGGAATTGGAAATATTTCAGGCTTCCGACCTAACAGTATTAAAAAACTTAGCGAAGTCTGTTAGTTTAAAGCTGTGAATAAAAGATTGGTTTTACCAGTCTTTTTTGTTTCTTCAATTATTCATCCATTATAATATATTTTGTAAATAGTTATTTTACAATCAAATATTATTTTTAAACAAAAAGGAGATGTCAAATGACATGGAAAGAAGCTTTGCAAACAGAATTGATGGATGATGCCACTAAAAATGGCGGCATTTCATACCAAGGAGAGAAATTAGATAATTTTCTAATGGAGTCTGGCATGATGTCACAAAAGAAAATCATGGCCTTGAAAGATTCTGATGAAGAAATTAGTATCTCTCGCCAAATGGCAATTAACTTCGCTCTTGTGGAGTGTGGCATTTTGCCTGTATTTGATACAGTGAAAAGTGATGTTGCTGCATAAAGTTATTTCTATTAAATTAAACACTAGATTAGGTAATTTTCTAGTGTTTTTTGTTTTATTTTAGTTTTAAAATAAAGAGATAGATGTATAATAGTAAGTGAAAATATTATTACAATATATTTGAAAAATATAAAATAAAAAAGAAATGAGGAGTCTATTATGGCATCTATCGTTAAAGTAAAAAGACCTTCCGGTCTTAAAAATAATCCATCACTACAAAAACATTTTCTTTACTTACGTCGCAAAGAAAGAAAAACACAAATAACATCAAAGCCTATCAAAACGAATAGTCGTTTACTAAAAATCAGGCAGCCCAATGTTTCTGACGAATTAATCAAAGAACTAGTGGGAATCAACTTTGATTACCTGATGAGAGGCGGAGACATTGACTTGTTAGGTTCAATAAACAAGTACAATGTTTTTGATATTATTCTTGAAAAACAAGGATTTGCTGGAAGTCGAAGAAAATTCAAAAAGACACTTTCTTATAATTCTGAATCAGGTGATTTTCTACATCTTTCTATCAAATACGATTATAACTATGATTGTTTTGATAAAAATCGTGAGCGTACTCCTAAATTAAGTATTTTCTTGAACAAAGGCAAAAATTTGCAGAATACAGAAATTCAAAAAGATTTTGAACGTTTGTATTATAACTGGAATTTCTTCAACAATCAGGCATTGACCGTTGAGCAATTGCAGGAGCTGAAGAAAGATATTGATGTTTTGGTGAAGATTTCTCAGAAGACATCTCTGAATGGTCTATTTAACTATAAGGAGAAATGAATCTCTAAAAGAAAAAGAGTATTGTTTTAGTAAACCAAATAATACTCTTTTTTTCTTTGACAAACACGTTGAAACAAGATATAATAAAAGAAGAATAACAGTAAGTCTTATGGATGTGCCGTTTTCTAGGTAAGTGTCATTATTGTGGCATCACACATAAGCCATTATTCTATTAAAAGCAACAAATCTTATGGATTAGCTGCCTTTTAGAAATCTTTTTTCTTACAATTCACCTTACTCACAAAGTAAGGTGTTTTTATTTCATTTTTAGTTATAATATTAGATGTAAAAAGAATTTTACAATTAATTATTTTTTATAGGAAGGGTTCAGGGAAATGAACAAAAAAGTTACTTTAGATGCTATCAATATGGCACAGACTGCAAAAGAGGAGCTTCTTGAAGAAGCTACAAAGCTGAATAAGTTTTGTATGATGGCCAAAGGAGCACTACTTGGTGCAGCTATTTTAGGCATCATCATTGTGTTTAAAACATACTCACTCAATATGTTTGCATTTGGTGCAGGTGTTGTATTGGGAATGTATTTTATCATGTCATACTTCTTAGATGTTGTCCTTTTTTCTAAAATTGAAGAGAGAATCAACTATCTAAAATACATTGCAGACACCATGTTTGAATCCGTGAAATCTGCCGCTGAGTCAAATCAATAGCTCAACTTCTTCAAAGTAAAATAAAAAAGATTAGAAAAATATTCTAGTCTTTTTTTGTTTTATTTTAGTGAAAATTAAATATCTTCCAATTTGATAGTGACATCACCAATAGCTCGGCCAATTGTTCGCCGGTTATTTAGATAAAAAGGTTGTTGAGTGTATCGCTCTGACAGCTCGTAGACATCTGTAGAAAGCAATTCAATAATAACAGGATTCAAGACATCTAGCTCAACCACGCGCCTCGCTCCACGTTCTACAATGTTTTTATCGTTTTGCCCAGCAACCATATATCTACGATACAAGGAATACACAATAGGATTGATAGGCCATAATTCAAACGGCTCATCATACATTGATTTCAATGTCTCAATAGGAATAAGACTGTCATCTTTTGCCTTTTTGAGACTGAAGTACATGGTCAGAAATAAGTTTAGCCGAGTATGAGGCAGCTTATTTTCTTTGGCTACTTTCAATACATGATAAGCTAACTTCTTCATGGTCAATTTTGATTTATTATTTTTGGTAGTAGTCATCTTTGTTTACCTCCATTGTTTTAGCTAAAAGGGCAGAATATCCAAATATCCGCCACAGACAGGACATTTTGCATCATTTCCCCAAAGTTCTATAGAAGACGAAGCAGAGCCGGGTATACCTTTATCAGTAACTCCGCAATGAATAATCCCTTTATAAGAATAGACCTTACAAATCTTTGTCTCTCTATTGAATTCTTTAGATTTCTTTGTCTTTGCCATCATCACCCTCTTTGTTATCACCACTTGAATTATCTTCTAGTGAATTATTATCATCATCATTTTTACCAAAGGCCACATAATTTTTATCTCCATAAGTGGGAGCAAGAAAGATGCGCTGACCCTCAACAGGATTCCAAGTGGGATGTGCTACAACATGAAGCATATCCTTTTCTTGTGCTTGCAAGTTGTATTGATTTAGCATCTCAGTAATCAATGTTTTTTCTTGAGTTTGCTGCTCTTTTGCTTGATGCAGTTGTTCTGCCAAATCATCTTTCTGATATTGTTTTGATAGCTGAATTCTACGAACAATATAAGAAAATAAACAAGCAAGGAATAAGCAATTTGATAAAAAAGCAGGAGCAATCGTCACTAAAGGAAACACATGGTAAGTTTGTGTTGGGTAAATATGATATACATAATAAAAAGTACACCACACAGCAACAAGGCCAACAATCAAGGCCATAGTAACAATAATATTAACCTCTAGTCGTAATTCTTTTGTTTTTTTAGACATATTCTCAATCACTCCTTAATGTCTTCTTTTTTATCAATATTTTTCTCAGCATTTGAAGCAGAAACGATTTCTGGTTCAAGCATATCATAAAGAGCTGTCATTTTTGCAGCATCTAGGAAAATTTCACACTTATTGAATTTGTACTCAATATTATCTTCGTCAAAAATTTGATTAGGAACATGTTCATCATCATTTACAACATGGAATTTATCTGCAAAAACACGAAGATGGCGAAAAACTGGATAAGATGCAAGAAATTCTTTTAATTCTTCTTGTGGCACTTCATTAAATACCTTTGAACCATGCTTCATCATGACAGTAACTTTAAATGTTTTTACTTCCTTAATTGGAGCAAGAGTGTTTTCAAAGAGAGTATTAATGAATTTTTTATTTTCTGTAAGAACTCTATCCAATTCTTTTTTGATGATGGTTTCATCTACAGTAGATAACTTGTATTCAAATCCAAGCTTTTTACGAACATTATGATGAAAATAATGCTTAGTAAAAAGATTTCCCAATCCTAAAACAACCATAAATACAAGGATTCCCCAAGAATTAATTCCCAGATTAGAATAAAAGATAAACAATCCGCTAATAAAAATTAAAAGAGAACCAAGAGATTCTTCTAGGTCTAACTGTTGATGGTAGTCCATAATCTCTTCCATTTCTTGTTGATTAATTTCTTGAAAAACACCAAGAGCATCAACAAAACGTTTGGTTGTCAAAGATTTAGCATTGATATTTTCATCCTTTTGTAGAAAGGCCGCCAAATATTCATAAGCTGATTTTGAATGAATTACATGTTCTTTGTAATTTTCATCTAACTCTCTTTGTTTTTTCTTAGTCATAAAGAAAATTTCTTCTTGAATTTTAGAGATATTTTCTTCGCTTTGATATTTTGCGTCATTCTGGATGTCCTTGTCATTAAGGATGGAATTTTGCTTATTTTCTGTATTCATTATTTACGTTCTCCCTTTAACTCTTGTGCTGCTAGTTTTAGTAGTTTTCCAATTTCTTTTTTGTTTCTTAGGTAAATCTTAATGCCAGATGATTTTACTCGGCGATTGATGTTTCCTGAGTCTTTATTTAATAGTTTTGCTAGTTCAATCTGAGAAAAATCTTCATCATAAATATCGTTCTTTAAAAGAACTTTTAAAATTTCACGTTGTCCAGTTGTCCACATACTTGCAATAAATGCACTGGATGCGTTTAAGGCATTGACGGGCGCGTGATAGGGTGTATAGGCCAAATCATATCGGACTACATTAAGTCCATAGTCGTTCTTTTTCTTTTGTTTGGCTGCTTCTATTGCCATCTCTGCCAAAGTAAAAGCTTGACCAAACATACCAATACATTGATTTGGATTTAGGTCTGACTCAATTGTTCCTAAAGCTATTCCGAATCGTACAGGATAAGTGAATTGGAATGAAATTCTGTCAATTATTTCTGGAATTAGGTGAATAGAATCTTCTTTGATAAGGCATTGGAATTCGTCTCCTCTTGTAATAGTGAATTTTGAAGCAATGGCCTCATTGTATTTTGAGTTCATTTTATCTAAGACATTTTGAAGTTCTCGTTGAGCTTCTTGTCTATTGGGGATTTTTTTAGAATTAATCATATCTCCGATAATGACGGCATACAATGTTTTGTTTGTCATGAACTATAATCTCCTTGTTTTATTTTTCTTTATTAACTCAATTAACCATATTATACACTAAAAAGATAAAACTTTCAATATTTTGACAGTTTTGTTATTTTATTTTTTAACCTAAAATAAAAACACCCATGTTCTAAGCCATGAGTGTGTTAATAGGTTCTAGTTGGGATTGTAAGATGCCTAGCTGACATTCTGCCTGAGTTTGCACTTGACCAATATTTTCTAAGATTTTAGAACGGATGAGAGACAAGGCTTTATCCACATCAGGCTCTCTTAGTACAACAAATAAACCTTGTGGAATGATTTGTACTTGTTCTATTTGGTCTTTGCTGAAGACACTGTTTTTGTTAGGTAGTTTCTTTGAACCTACCAACAAATATGAATCAAAGATTGGCCGGGCCTGAACCCAATCACCTTTGAAATTGTAATCACGTTTGTGCTGCATCAGTGTGTAAACATAAAAATCTTTCATAAGAATTTTCTCCTAAGTTTGTGTTTTAGATTATTTTAAATTGAATATTACAATTAATATTATAACCTATTTCAACCTTTTGTGAAAAGATAAATAGCCAGTAAAATTAGAAATTGAAGTGGGTAAATTAAATATAGCCAGTAATTCAAGAAATTCTTTTTAAACCTGATTCGTTTCATAGAAACTAAAAATAAAAGTACAACCCCAAAAATACTGAAAATTTGAATATTCCATTCTGGGATAAATAGTTTAAAGATAACAAAATATAGGGCAAAAAACACAGTAATCACGCGCATTTTGTAAACAGAGTTTTCTTTGTGTTTCTTCGTATAGTCTCCATCTAGCTTCAGGTAAAAATCTGTATCTATACCAAGTATTTGAGCTTCAAAAGCCATTCTGAACACGAAGAACAATAACGTTCCTATGAATTGGTACTCAAAGATGTTCCAGCCCTTAATCTGGCAAATAAAAGCAATAATTACAGTAGTGATATAGAGAACATCTTTAAGACGGCCGCCTTTATCTTCATCTTTAATCTTTTCTGATATAAACAAAATGAAATAAGTAATACTTGCTAATGCTGCCATTAAGAGAACAATGTTTAATTCAAAAATCTTAAATTTGGCAATATTAAAACTAGTGTTAATAATCGCCAAGAATGGATATTCGCTCAGAAGTCCAAATAACCAAAGCCGAAATAAGTATTTTGGATAATTTTTTGTTAATAATGTTCCTTTAGCTAAATTAAATATAAAGATAGGCATGGCCAACCGTCCAATAACTCTGAATATCAATATACCCCACAAAAATCCTATATGGTCAATAATCATACTAAGGATAGCAATAAACTCCAACATATCCTCACTATCTCCTTTTTTAAATTCTAATAATTTCTTTACTATAGAATACCACAAAAGGAGCTGATTTCCAATCTCCGGTTTTTCCGGAAGCCACATGGAAACCAAACTCCTCTTGCGTCCTTTTGCAATAGACAATATCTGTGTTGACTGTTCTAATTGTATCATTTATGTTAAATTGATGTAAAAAAGACCAATAACAATATAGGCTCATAAATGCTGAGTGCGGGTCAACACTTATGAATAATACTGTTTCCGCACATGGTTCTTCTCAGATAAAACACTTCAAACAATCAATAATACAAAAGTTTGAGACATGTGCATCACAGATACTGTCCTTGTCCATCCTTGTAAGAAGATAGACAAAATATATAACATTCTAGGCTATTATCCAGAGCAAGCATCTTGAAATAAAAATCCCAAGGTGTGAAGGAGGCCTGCTCAAACGGCCACAGGAATGTTATATCTATTATATCTTTATTTTAAAGTAGGAGCAAGAGTATGAAATTATAGGATTTTAGAGCCTTAGTGTTTTATAATAATATTCGTAAGAGTTTATTTTACAAAAAATGTTATTTTTTATTAATGAAAGGAGACATAAAGTTATGTCTAAAATCACAAAAATCAAACCTAGCACTATCCGTAGAGCATTGCGACTACATGAGGAATGGCTGAATTGCAAAAACATGCCTAAACCAAAAGGTCGTCGTTTACGTCCAACAACTGAAGCAGTTAGAAAAACTCCATTTGATGAGTATGACTTTAGTTATGCAAACTTTAGTTGCGCGGACTTTTCTAATCTTGATTTTTCTAATCTTGACTTTTATTTGGCATACTTTTTTAAGGCAAACTTCAGTCATGCCCGTTTCCACCATGCAAATTTTTCTAACACCAATCTTCATAACGCATCATTTTTTGGTGCTGATTTTTCAAATGCTGTTTTCTTTGAAACAAACTTCAAGGGAGCTAATCTTAAGAGCGCTGCTCTTTGTTATATGAATTTTAATAATACGGTATTTGAAAAAACTATCTTTGATGATGCTTCATTTTATTGTGTTGATTTGAATGATACAAACCTTCAGGGAGCGATATTCCGAAATGTTAGTTGGAAAAATGCTGACTTTAGGCATATGTCCATGAAAAATGTATTGACGGCAAACTTAGAAGGCTTCACGGTCATTCAGTGCCAAGTCAAACTCTCACAGAATCAAAATGAAGTTCTTCAGTATTGGGTTGAACCTCAAATCTTTGTGAACGGAACTGGAAAAACTTTTTCATCTCTAAGTGCTTTTCAGAGCAAAATTGAAAAAATGAAGGAAGACGGAGTATTTGATTCTCCTGATGGAGAATATGATTATAAGGTTTACCAAAGTGTTATCAAATATATCTTTGATTTGTCAGAACTTTATCAAAAGCAACAATAAATCAAAGTAATAAACCTAACATAAAACATATAATATTATTTCATTTTGAATAATACTATATGTTTTTTCTTTTTATCTAAAAACAAATTAATCAATAATTAGTTATAATAAGATGTGTATTTATTTATTTTAAAATTTAAAATTAAATTATTTTAGAAAAAGGGAGAAAATGAAGTTATGGTTGTTTTACATGCAAAACAATTAGTGGAATTTTTGAAACATCATTATGGCTTTCAAGTAATTGGAGAGGGAATTTCCAGAGTGGTCTTAGTATCGCCTGATGCACCCGATTGTGTAATTAAGCTGAATTTGTTTGATAAACACCTCACTCAAAACGAAAATGAAATCAAGGTTTATAAAGGAGCAAGAAAAACCAATGTTCCTATTGCTACAATTCTTAGTCATTCTGAGGATAATAAAATTATTATTTCTGAAAGACTGGCAGGTCTTGAATCTCTACTTCACGCTTGGGATTGGTGCGGTAATTTCTTTGAAGAATTTGTCAAATCTGTTCGGGAAACAATTCCTGAAACACTTTTATCTAACGACTTTCTGGCAAAATTATACAGGAATGACAGCCAATACCTTGAAGAACGCTTCAACAATCATCCTCAGATGAAATTCTTAGAAGACTTTGAAGATGATGTCACTATTGACATAGCTGCTAACAATGTTGGCCTAGACAAGAATCACAAATTTGTTATTTTAGATTATGGCATCCTTTGTGTTGATGATTACTGTTCAGCATTTGATGGTAACAAACAACAAGAAATCTATGACACTGACGTTGTTCTGGAATTTTTGTCTCAACAACATATCATTAACAGAAAAACACCTCTAATTTAATTTAGAGATGTTTTTTTATTTTATTAATCTTCATCTTTCAAAAGACCATCAATATTAACAGTAAGCAGCTCTATTGAAGCTCCCTCTTCATTAAAAACATTTACATAGCCTTTAAAGAGACGAACAATTTCTGAGTAAGGTTGGCCATAGAAATCATGTTCTTCTGAATATGGCAACATTACTTGAACATCACCTTGTTTAGAACAAATTTGAACACAATCACGAATCATAGAATTCAATCTCTTATTGTATTGAATAACATTGAGTTCATTATTGTGAAGGCCCTCAAACAACATAACTTGCAAGGCCTTGATAGTTTTATAAGACGGCAAATCAATTCCTGTTTTGTCTTGTAGTATTTCGGTGTTTTTCTTGAATTTCTTGGATTCCCAGATTGCTGTAGATGGGGTAATATCCTCTAGGAGCATATACCCTAAACGGAACTGACTCACAATGTCTGCTCGGCCTGTGTAGAGCTTGCCTTTTAATGTTTTTAAAATATCTCGGCCGAACTTTTCAACTGGGGGCATTGTCCTTTCGCTAAGAACTGTGCTGATGAGATTAATATAAATTAAATTATCTTTATTGCTTTTATACAATTGAATTTGACTCCTATTCTAATTTATTGTTGAGAAAATCCATTGTGGATTGACCAGAGAGAATTTTCCATAAAACTTCTCTTGGTGAAACGATATAAGGAAGAGATTAATCCTTTAGATAACAAATCTTTTTCTAGTAATCTGAGATTACTTTTTGAAAAAAGAAGTAGAATCACATTCGCTGAATCAACTTTTTTAGCTAACTCAGCAGAATCTAATTCAAAATCATGAAAAATATCTTCTTGATTTTGATTTATTGTTAGTTCTGAGACTTCCTCTTTTTCTTGTAGCAACTGTTGTAACTTGGTAATCAATAGTAAGCGGATTTTTTTCAAAATCTTATTTCCTTTCTATATCTTTTATTGATATATCTCATTATACCACGAATAAAAAGAAAATAAAAACCTATAAAATTTTAATATTTGGTGTTGACATTGTGTGTGTTACATGAGATAATTTTCACGATTGGTTATGAGTAAGGTAAGTTTTATGATGGTAATAGAGATGCTAGTATAGTTTATGTCAGGGAAAACACAATATTTACAATGAAATTAGGTTAGAATGTAATATAGTTAGGATTGTAAGGAAGAAGGTTCAAATCCTTCTGCTAGCGTTCATTGTTTCCATTGAAATATACAAAAATTTAAAAGTCTTTTGTGAAAAAGGCTTTTCTTTTTTCTTTTGACTGATATAATATTTTTTGAGCTATAAAAAATAGTTGATTAATTATATATAGAAAAAGGAGAAAATTAAGATGAAACGTTTTAATTTAAGTAAAAAATATTTGGTTGGAGCTGGCGCTGCCACTGGTCTTAGTGCTGCAACTATCTTAGCAACACAGGAAAAACCTAAGATACAAGAGGAAGACGCGAACAAAGAAAAAATTAATGGAAAAAATTCTCAAAATACAGAGTTTGCAGCAAATCCTGAGCAGGACAAAAAACTTCCGGAATCACCTAAAACACCAGATGAGCCTACCAATGTTTTGGCAGAAGATGCAGCAAACAGTGCCAAACCTATTTTGTCACCAAAGCAAGAAAAGTCTATTGCTGAAAATTCTAAAAAAAATAGTTCTATAAATAAAAACAACAAGCAAGAACAGAAAAAACAAGGAGAATTAAAGACAATTACAGACCAAACAAAATTGTCTGATGAACCAAAAGCTGCTGATAAAAGCCCAGAAGTTATTTCTGAAATTGCCACAGAAAACAAACAAGAAAAGGTAAAACAAGATAATCTTGTTGATGTTAAAGTTCGTGAAGATAAAAATGTCTTCGCTCCCACTCTTAAAGATAAAGACATGGAAAACCGTGTAGTCTTAGTTCCTAAGCAAACAACGGTAAAATTGTCTGATGAAAAAATTAAGAAGTCTGAGCTTGTTGAAAAAGAAGTTCCGTTTGGTGAGCCAGTTGTTCTAGAAGATGACACTTTAGAAGAAGGTAACACTAAAGAAGTCTCTAAAGGTAAAAACGGCATTGATTACTATGACCAGAACGGTGTTTTAGTTAAACAAAAACAACCTGTAGCGCCTGTTATTCTTAAGGGTACAAAGCCTAAAGTTTCTTACAACTTTATTGAAAGAACGGTCAAGAAAGACTTCAAAGACTTTGAAACACAGTACATTAATGATGACACTATGTCCATTGATGCTGAACCAATTGTAGAGAAAAAAGGCGAGAATGGCTACACCGTTTATAAGGAAACTATCAGACAGTCTTCTGGTGGAAAAGAAGAAATTGTCGAATCTAAAGTTGATTATATTCAAACACCAAGGCCTGCTATTGTTCGGAGAGGAACTAAAAAAGCTGAAGCTCCTGTTGTAATTAATACCTACCGGGTTACATTCTTAGATGGTGATGGACAAGTCGTTAATAATCAGGCCGTCGAAGAGGGCAAGGCTGCTATTGAACCTGATATTGCAAAGGAAAAAGATGGGAAAGTCTTTGTTCGTTGGAGTGCTAATTTTGACAATATTAAACAAAATATGACCATCAAGGCTATTTACGAAGATGCTCCTAAAGAACAAGAAAAAACCTATCAGGCAGTTTTTAAAGATGCCAATGACAATATTGTTCATGAAGAAACTTTAAATCAAGATGCGAAACCAGACCTTTTAAAAGCTTTTGATTATGTTACACCACCAGAGGGGAAGACCATGATTGGCTGGGAATCAGAATCAGGCAATGGACAAGTTATCTTTAGGCCTAAGTTTGCTGACAAGACAGTCCTTATTCAGTTCTTTAGTGAAGATAATCAATTACTATTTGTTCAAAGAATTAAATATGGAACATCTATAGATTCTAATACACTTCCTAGTGTTCCTAGTATTGATGGTAAAATTTTCTCAGGCTGGAGTCATTCATTAAAAGACTTTAAAGAAGATACAGATGTTAAAGCTATTTATACCAAAGAAACCACCCATCTAGTCACTTTCTATGACGCTGACCAAACAACTATCTTGCAACAACGCATTGTGAAAGATGGCAAAGGAGTTCAAATCCCTAAAGCTCCACAAAAAGAGGGATATAACTTTGTCGGTTGGAGTTCTGATGATTTAAGTCATATCACCTCTGACACAAATGTTTTTCCACGATATGAAAAGAAAAAACATCAAGTATCTTATTATCTTGATAATGAACTATTCTATACTCAATCTGTCTTACATGGAGAAAATGCTGTAGAACCTGTTGTGCCAGAAAAAGAGGGTTATACCTTTAATGGTTGGTCTAATGATGGAAACAACATCTCAAACGACATTCAAATCCGTGGTTACTATCAAAAACTTCCCGAAAAAGAAGAAAAAATTGTAAAACCTGTTATTCAGGCGGTTGATGTGAATGGTCATTTTATTAAAGAATTGTCATCAAGCGAAACTCCAGAAGAAATTCAAGGTTATAACTTTGAAAGCTGGGATTTAACCGGTGATGTACCCAAAGGAATTTACAAATTAAAAGAATTCAACGTCACTGTCAAAGACCCTGAAACACAAACTGTTCTAGAAAACACAACTAAAACTTATCTTCAAACATATCAGCCTAATAATGAGCAATTCAAGAAGAGTGGGTATTCTATTATTGGGTATCAGGATGAGCAAGGTCAAACGGTTGATGTTTCTGATTTAAAAGTAGATAAAGATATTACCCTTTACCCTATTTATAAAATCAACACCTATACTGTTAAATTCTATGATGCCGATAACAATGTCATTTCCTCACAAGAAGTTGAACACGGTAAACCTGTTACCCTGCCTGAAAATCTTCCTAATCTTAAAAATAAAGAATTTAGAGGTTGGGATAAAGTAGATGAATTAGGAAGTGTTAAAAACAATATAAATGTTCATCCTGTTTATGTTGAAACTAGAGTTTTAAATGCTGTCACTGCTCCTGTTAAACCTCTGGCAAGTCAGAATTCCCAAGTTAAACCCACACAAAAAACAACTAAATATATTGTTCGTGAACCAGAAAATCCAAACAAAACATATAATTTATTAACTAAAAATAATCAAGAACCTACAGATTTGTCTTCTTTAGGCTTTAGGGGTAAGAGAATTGATTATCTGGGCGCTTATAGAATTGTTGGATGGAAAGTTTTATCTGAGAATGACAAGGAAATTGTTAAAGAAGCTATTCTTGGAGTTAAAGAGGGATGGCGTTTAGCAGATGCTTCTAAATATCCACAAGGATTTACGGATGGTTATGATGAAGAAACTGATAGTTACGAAACTCGTTATTCTGATAAAAAACTTCCTTATCGTTATCGTCAGGATATAGCTAACGAAATCTTTAAAGAAGTAAATAAACATAGAGTATCAATTGGATTAAAACCTCTTTCCGGTGTATCTGATGCTTCTTATCAAGCAAAAACAAATGAACGAGCTGAACAAATGCTTTATCATTTTGAGCATGAAACACCAACAAGGCAGCAATTAGATGAATTCTTTGGGCCTAGTGTTTCTTATCTGGGCGAGAATATTCAACAAAGCTCTGGCCGAGATTACAGTAATCCACAAGAAACAGCTAAAGGAGCTGTTGAAAGATGGTTGAATTCTAGTGGTCATAGAAAGGCTATTGAAAACCCTAATTACAACTATACTACTGTTTCTGTTGTGGAAACAAAATATGGAGTTCAATTTGTTCAGAACTTCTATGGTAGTTTTGATTGATTGATTAATTAATTTATATTGAATGTAAAAAGAAAAAGATTGGCTTCGGCCGGTCTTTTTTGATATAATGAAATGAATTAAATAATTTAATAAGAGGAAACATTCATGAAAAATATTTTAATTAAAGCTTTGTCTATTTGTTTAATCTGTGTTGGACTATTCTTTTTACTTAAACCATTTGTAACAGATTATTTTGCAGGCAAAAAAGCTGAATACTCTCAGGATTCTTATAAAAAGAATTTGAAGAAAGATGATGTAGATAAGTTAAAGAAAAAAATTGATGATGCCAAAGATGATAACAAGGCATTGAAAGATTTGGGTGTTGATTATGACTACTCTAATATTAATGCCGTGAATCTTAATTCTGTTAATTCATTATCTGAAGATGTTATTCAATCATTGCCTAGAACTGGTGGCATTGCTGTTCCTGACTTGGGGATTAATATTCCAATTTATGAGGGTGTGACTGAATACAATTTGCTTGCTGGTGCTGGAACTATGAAACTTGGTCAGCAAATGGGTCAAGGAAACTATGCGTTGGCTAGTCATTATGTAAATGGTGGCAATGGTATTTATCTTTTTACACCGCTGCTTAAGGCTCAGGCCGGAATGAAAGTGTATCTGACAGATGCAGGTGATGTATATGAGTATGAAATCTATAGGGCTGAACATGTTGGTGCTGAGAATGTTCAATTAGTGGAAGATGAAGAAGCTCTCAATGCCGGAAGCCCTATTACAACATTACTCACATGTTATCAAACGGCAGAGCAAGGACGATTTGTAGTTCAGGCAAAACTTACAAAAATCTACAAAAACGATTCTGCTCCACAGAAAATTAAAAATTACTTTGGTTTGGCAACTTGGAAATTGCAGTAAACTTTATACATATAGGAGAAAAATGGAAGATATGAAATTATCTAAAACAAAATTGAACTTTAAAGGGAAACCGCCTGTTGTTTTTGCTTTCTTTGGGAAACAAGGCTCTGGCAAGGACACCTCTGCTCAATATTTGGCAGAAGCAGTTAAAGAAGAAATGAATAGAGGCCATGATAGACTTTACCATTTTAAAGGAAAAGGCTTTGTCAATGAAATGAGATTGAATGATAAATCTAACCCAACCGGTATCATTGTTTCTTTTGCAGGTGCTCTAAAAGAAGAAGTTTATTCTCTCTATGATAAAATGCGTATTCAATCCAATATTGATTATTTAATGGATGATTGGGGCAAAATTTTGATGGATGAATATGGTATTAGTAAAGAACAGGCCGCTACTACTGCTTCTCTTATTTTTGCTATGCCTAAAGGCTTGAAGAAAAAAGATTTTTTAATCAATCAATCAAAACCTAAAGGCTATCGTGAAATTCTTCAATATTGGGGAACTCACGTCCGGCGCAAACAAAAGGATTCTTACTGGGTTGAAAAACTAGGGCAACGGATTGAAGAGTTGAATGCAAAATACAAAAAAGAAAAAGAGCGGTTGATTTTTGTAGTTAGTGATGCTCGATTTGAAAATGAACTAAATTATTGTGCTGATGTTTTACAGGCTTATATGATGTATCTAGACGTTCCTGATGATGTCCGGATGAAACGGTTGAAAAAGCGTGATGGATTTGAACCTAAGAAAAATGTCAAAAATCATGTAAGTGAAACTGAACTTGTTCTTTGGGCAAATCAAAACGAGGAAAAATTTATCAAATTAAGCAGCAGGTACAAAACGGCTGAATTGATTACAAAATTCCAATTAGAAGAACTAGACTCAGATAATATGAGAAATATTCTGACTAGAAAAGAAATTGGAAGAAGAAAAGAAGTTATTCAAGAAAACCTTGAATATTCTAGCGTCGCTGGATATAGCTTGTTTTTAGAGTTTGTTAGAAGTTTTCTTTACTAAAGTTGAATAATAATTGATTTGAATTTGACTTTTTTAGAAAAATATAATATAATCAATAATGTAATCTCCTTTGATTACTATATGAAAACTATTAATAATTTTTTATTTTTTTAAATTATTGATTTTAATGTTTTTTTCTTACTTTTTAAATTTGTGGAAGGGTCTATTTTAGGATAGACCCTTTTGTTTTGTTCTCGTATCAGTGTTGACATCATCCCCATTTTTCGCTATAATCATTCTTGTAAGTTGTTTTAAATTTTTAATTTTTTCAAGAAATTATTCTTTTCAAGAAATTTCTTAGGGAAATCCAACATTTTGTTGGGTTTCTCTTTTTGTTTTAGGCTGAATATTTTTTGGTAAGCTATATGTTTTTATGGTATAATAGAGACAAAGTTTATTTGATTTTAAAAAACGAAAAAGAAAGAGAAAGGATGAGTATGCCTAAAGTAGAAATTGTTCCAAAGACAAAAAAGACTACTATTTCTCAGGGAATGATTGATAAATACAATCTCCACCCTGACGTTGTTGACTTCTTGGAAAAGAATGATTTAGGAGATAATCTTTTAGACCACTTCTTTAACCCTAAATTAAGCAACCCTAAAAACATCTTAAATATTACAAAATTGGCAGATGCAATTAAAAGAGTAGCCCAAGACCCATCCAAACCTCTAGTATATATTTATGGAGATTATGATGTGGATGGCTGTACTTCATCTTCCATTCTCTTTTTGACCCTAAAAATGCTAGGAATCAAAGTCAAAGTGTATATTCCTGATAGAATGACTGAGGGATATGGTGTTAATAGAAATGCTGTTCAAACCATTATTGACCGTGGGGCAAAAATGTTAATCACTGTTGACTGTGGCATTACATCAAAAGATGATTTGAAATATGCTTCAGATAATGGTCTTGATGTTTTTGTTGTTGACCACCACGAACCTCCGGCTGACAAAGCCCTTTTCCCTGAATGTGTTGTCATTGACCCTAAACAAGAGGGTGAAACATTCTATTTCAGAGAAATGTGTGGAGCAGGTCTTGCTTATCAATTGTCTCGCATATTGTTAGGTGATGATGGCGCTTATGAGTTTATTGATTTGGCTGCTATTGGTACAATCGCTGATGTAATGCCCTTAATTGAAGAAAATAGAGCCATTGTTTATCACGGCCTGAACAAACTAAGAAATAACCCTAATAAAGGAGTTAAGGCTTTATTTGATGTGGCCGGCCTAGATTATCAAAAGGCTATATCTGAAAATATTGGTTTTGGTATTGGCCCTCGAATGAACGCCGAAGGCCGATTAAAACATTCTTTCAAGACTGTTGAATTGCTCACATATGGTTATTTAACTGATAATGAAGAAGCTATTAAGCAAAGAGCGAATGACTTGAATACTACAAATGAGACTCGAAAAGAAATTCAGTCTCATATCTTTGATGAAGCTGTTAGACAATTAGAACAAAGCGGTGAATACAAAGAGAATATTATTGTAGCCAAAGGTCTTAATTGGCATAAGGGTGTTGTTGGAATTGTTGCTTCTAAGTTAATGGATAGATATTACAAGCCTGTATTGGTTTGCTCAGAAAACGAGGAAGGTCATCTTCATGGCTCGGCTCGGTCTATTGAGTGTGTTAATGTATTTAAGATGTTGAATCATACTAGAAATAGATTTGAAAAGATGGGTGGACATGGAGCTGCTGCCGGATTTTCTTTAACTTTAGAAAATTACAATCCCTTGAAGCAAGAATTGTTTGCTTTATCCAAGCACATCCCTGAAAATATTCTGGTCAAGAAAATCAGATACGATTTAGAAGCGCGTGTTCGTGACATCAACTTGAACTACATTAATCAATTTGAATTGTTGCAGCCTTTTGGTGAAGCTAACCCTAAACCTCTGTTTGCTTTTAGGAATGTTTCTATCCGATATGCTCAGAATACAAAATCAGGCGAACATGTTCGATTCTCCATTACAGACGGCGAAAAGAATTTGCAGTGTATGTATTTCAATAATGTTGCTGAAAACATCCCCGGTTCAGAGAATATGACCGTTATCGGCTATCTCGGTATCAATGAATGGCAAGGCCAAAAGACACCTCAGTTGATGGTAGAATACATTGCCACTCAACAAGAAATGAATAAGAGTGATGGTATTGTTATTCAAGAAATACCAGAAACATCAAAAGAGCAATCAGATATTGATTTTGTATCTCATGTTAATAACATTACTTACAAGAATACCAGTTATAACACAGCCATGAATAAAGAAATGCCTGAAGAGATTGCTCAAAGTCAACTTAACAAACTCTTAGCAGCAGGCATTGAAAATATTTATGATGTTCTTTCTTATCTGCCTAAGCGATATGAAGACCGCCGACATCCGGTTTTGGCTCATGAACTGAAAGACAAAGAAAAGCAATGTATTATCGGTACTCCAGTTTCTGTCATAGAACATAAGACCGGCAATGGCATTTCTGTTCATTTGTTAGATGACCGTGGCGGAAAGTTCTCAGCCTTGTTCTTCGGTCGGAAGAACTTAAAATTTTTGTTTAAAAAATATATTGAAAGTTCTTCTAGGATTTTCTTCTATGGCAAAGTCAACATAGACCCTGAATGGGGCAGAAGTATCAGTGTAGAAGATTTTTCTATTGACATTCAAGGCAATTCAGTTATTAAACCTATTTATAGAAAAATAAGGAAGATGACACATGAATACTTGAATGAGCTGAGAAATGTTTCTATTAGAGAACGATTAAGGTCAGAAGAGTATTTGATGCCAGAAGACCTCGTTCGCTTTAATTTGTTAAATAGGCCAGAAGCCGTCCGCCGGGTTCACTTCCCTAGTGATTTCAGGGATATAGAATTTGGCACAAAAAGAATTCATTTTGATAATCTTTTTGAAACGGCCTACCACATTGAAAAACATAAAGTTGTAAGCAATAACAATAACATCATTCATTTCAACAACACAAATAAGATGAATCAGTTAATACAGTCTTTACCATATCAACTCACCAATGGGCAACAACAAGCTATCAACGAAATTGTATCTGACAGTCTGACAGATAAGACTATGAATACTTTAGTTCAGGCCGACGTCGGAGCTGGCAAGACTATTGTTGCTGTTTGTGTGATGAACGCTGCTGTTGAATCTGGTTATCAGGCCTGCCTAATGGCCCCGACTACCGTACTGGCTGAACAACACTATCATGACCTTAAGAAGTTCTTTGGAGATGAGGTTTGCCTACTTCGCTCTAACATGAAAGTTAAAGAAAGAAATGAGGCCTTGGATGGTATTGCTTCCGGCCGGTATAAATATATACTGGGAACTAATGCCTTAATCAGCGAATCTGTTCAATTCAATAATTTAGGATTAGTGATTGTTGACGAGCAGCACCGGTTCGGAACTGAGCAAAGGGCCTTATTGACTGAAAAAGGGAATAGTCCTCATGTTGTTTCATTGTCGGCCACGCCTATTCCTCGAACAACTCTACAAACTATGTTTGGAGACAATATGAAGCTGATTGAAATTAAGGATAAGCCAGCTAATCGGAAACCTGTTTATTCTAAAATCGTTTCATCCGATGCTCAAATCCAAAAATTGATTTTGAGAGAGGCTAAAAAGGGTAGGCAAGCTTATATTGTTTGTCCTAAGATTGAAGATAAGGATGAAGACGAGACTAAGAAAGCTCGCTCAGTTAAAGATGTATTGGCTACCTATGAAAAGGCCTTTAAGGGAACTGGTGTATCTATTGGTCAGATTGATGCAAAAATGTCCAAAAAGAAAATTGAAGAGATTTTAAAGGATTTTAAAGAAAACAAAATTCAAGTTTTGATTTCTACTACAATTGTTGAAGTTGGTGTGAATGTACCTAATGCAACAGTTATGGCTTTGATGAACTCTGAGTTGTTCGGCCTAGCACAAGCTCACCAATTAAGAGGGCGCGTGGGCCGGGGAGACCATGAGGGGTACTTTGTACTTAATACCAAAGAAGATGATGAAAAAGCGAAAATCCTTACATCAACTACTGATGGATTTGTTATTGCTGAAGAAGACATGAAGCTTAGAGGGGCAGGTGATGTTTTGGGAACTGTACAATCAGGTCAAACAGACCGTGTAGGACTTATGCTTAAAAATAAAGAATTGTACGAAAAAATCGTAGAATTAGTGAAAGAAAAGATTGCCAATCCTGAAAGTGCGCCCGTGCTAGAAGCAGAGTTTGGACAAAAAGAAATTACGTTAATTTAAAGGAGTTTTAGATATAATTATGGGATATGATTTTAGCAAATTTGTGAGCAAGAAACCTTTTACAGGTGAAGTAGAAAAGACCTTTGACCCTAGTGTTATTCAAGGGCAATTCAAAGGAATGACACAAGATGAAATTAGAGAATACAAACGTTTAGAAGAAGAAAGCCGCCGGGCAATTTCTAAAAATGATTCTCGAAACATGGGCTTTGCTAAAGCTATGGGGAAAGATGAGCGCATCTTCCAGTTGCTGCACGCCATTCGTAACAAACGGATTACTACAGTTGACGAGGCCTCTGTGAAAATTGGAGTTAAAGATACAACTATTATGAAGTATCTAACAGAAAACAATGTAGACTTTGATAAGAAAACTGGGGAAATCTTTGGCATCCGTGAAGATGAAGAGTAAAAAATAAAAAAAGAACAGGTTAAATTGATAATCTGTTCTTTTTTATTGTTTATTTTAAGATTGAGCCTGCCCCTCTGGCCATAATGGATTAATCTCATCAATGTTTGTCACTTCATATAAAGTATTATTCAAACTAAACACTTGCTGATTTACAAAAGTGTGTCCAGCTATGACAAATGCACGGTATACATCTGATTCCGTATAAACAGTTTCTTTAGTTTCTGTATTAATCAGATTGTAACTTCCAGATTGCTTTGTATAGTGATATAAAACATTATCTGAAATAAACGGCTTAATAATCTCGCTATTTTCGTATTTAAGTTCTAATCTCGCATTAATTATCGAATAAATTCGTCCGCCAGAACCTGATACGAGCATTTCATCATTTAATAATCCAATAATGGATAAATTTGATTCTTTACTGAGATTTACAATCGAACCTACACTATATTTATATAAACCTTTATCAGTTGTGAAATAAACTGCATCTCCTTTAACAATAAATGAATTTACAGATTTATCACCACCAAAAACATTTGAAGTTAAAATATCCAATTTTCCATTTGCAGCGTAATGATACAAACTTGTTGATTTGCCTTGTTTCAATAAGAACAACCAGCCAGTGTCAACACCAACTAAATTGCTAATTGTACCTTTAAAATCTTTAAAGTCAATTTTATTTAGGCTTTCATCAAACAGAGCAATACGAGAAGTTTCTGATGTTGTATCATGGTTAGAATAAGTAAGCGCCAGCTTACCTTTACTCAACGCCACAAAGTTGTCATTAATAGCTGTTTGCCCTAACGTGTTTTCTTCAGTAAAGTGATATTCTGCCAAATTTTCTGTTTTGATTGTTCCGGTTTCATTATTTGTATTAAAACCAGATGCTCTTTGAGAAAAGATATAACACAAAACACCCAGAAACAAAAAAGTAATTCCAACAAAAAACTTAATTAACATGATGATGTGCTGAGATTCAAACTGATAATTTTCACGTCTTAATTCTTGATATGCTGAGTTCATTCTTCATCCCCCTCATATTCATCATCATAGTCATAGTCTTCATCATAATCCTCATCATCTTCGTCATATTCTTCTTCATCTTGACGCTTCTTAATCAGAATAAAGGCAATGACACCACCAATAACAAGAATGACAGCCACAATAATGACAATCATCATGACATTCATAAATTCAATTGTCATACCCACATTATCTTCTTGGTCTTCAACAAGGCCATTGCTGGTTGAAAAGAAAGAAACATAATTATCTGATTCAGATGCTGTTTCCATGTATTTCACTGTTGCACCTTTTGGATAATAAACATTCAAAGAAACATTTTCTTTTCCAATCGTTTTAGAATAATCTTCAAGATTTTTAAGACCACCCTCTTCTTTTTTGGCTTTTTCTACTTTATCCATAAAGGGTTTAGGGATGAAATAATTTAATCGGCCGGTTAAAGTATATTTATTTTGAACTAGGAAATTGCTGCCTTTTTGTAGCTGAATATTTAGTCCAATTCGCTTGTCTTTAACCATCTGTTTGATTTCTTTGTTGAATTCATCAGCGTTTTTGTAGTCTTTTGAAATTTTAATGACATCTGATTTGTATTCTGTCTTAAAACCTTTCTTCTCGTAATATTTGAATTCCTCTTCTACTTTTTCACTGATTTGGTCTTCTGAAATTCCATAATCAGAGAAAAGAGTGTTGGAAACATCAGACCTTGTGATGCTCGCTTCCATGCTAATTACACCAGATTCAGCTATAGCTAATTCATATTTTTGAGTTCCACATCCTGCAAGGAAAAACAGGAAAACAAAAACAGGTAAAAGCTTCAATAATTTTTTCATTATATGTATGCTCCTTTAGAGTTTTTCTTCATAGTTCATTATATCAAAAAAAATCATCTTTACAAATCATCATATCAAAAGAAAAAGCTTCTAGAAAACCATAATTTATGATATAATTGATAAGTGAAAGATATAGATTAATCAAGAAAGGATGAATATAACCATATGCCTAAAAAAATAGAGTTTGAGCTGTATTTCCATGGACAGCCAACAAGGGTTGAAGCTCCATGTTTAGTAGGGTTTGACATTATAAATAAAGAGTCCAAAATTTTTGGAATTATTTTTGTGAAAAAAACTATTATGGAACTTGAATCTTTATATATGGCCATTGGGCAATCTATCTGCCTGCCTCTAAGTATCTTCATGGATGGAGAACTCAGAGAATCAAAGTTAGTTGAGTTTTATGAAGATGTCAGCCGTGTTGTTTTTATTTTTAAATCTGAAAATGACAGTAAGGATAAAAATGAAGTTAAAGGGATTGATTTGAATAATTTTTATCCTGATGAAAAACTAAATGAAAAACTAGGATTTCAGGAAAATATCAACAGTCCATTAATTGTCCTCAATAGAAGTAATAACCTTTATTACTTATCATTGAACAGCCTAAACGAATCATCTGGACAAAATGATTTTTGGCAAGATTTTATCCTTATCCGAGGAAATCTTGATGTTCTTGTTGAAGACAAAACAGGAGAAAAATTGTTTGATGCCTTGAGCAGCTATGCTGGATTTAGATTTAAACAACAAGAAAATATTCTTGAAAAAATTCCTGAGAAAGACTTTGAAACAATTCTTGATGTTTTGAACTCTAACTCAAATAAATCAAATACGGAGAATGAAAAGTGAAAAAGTTTTTAAGTGTTTTAAAATTTAAAAATAATAAAAAAAGTGAAAAAACAGGAGAAAACAAACGGCGTAAAAAAACAAAAAGTAAAGGTGTTCCTATTCAAGAATACTTTATCTTCTTTAAGGAAATTGATTGGATTAAACCTAATCAATTCATTACGTTGTTTGTTGGTACTTTGATTTTTGGTATTATTGCCACAGTTTCCCAACATCAATCCAGCACAGTGCTGCAAGAAGCTTTTAGAAAAGGATTGGAGTTGGTTAAATGGTAAATAATGTGAAGAAAATATTATCTTTTAACAAGAACAAAGAAACCGCCCACAAAAAAGATATGGTGACAATAGGCAGCCGGCGAGACATGCTAAAAAAACTCGCCTTAACCGCCGGACTGGTATTTCTGTTTCAGGCCTTGTCCTATGTACCAACGCCTTTTATTAGCCATAGGACATTGAAATATATTGCTGACAACAACTTATTTGGAACGGTATCTCTCTTTTCTGGTGATAGCTTCCAGAACTTGACCTTGATGGCCACAGGTATTTCGTCTTATGTATCTGCCTCCATTGTGATGCAGCTCTTGATGAACTGGTTTACTGGACTTTATGATATTTCCAGAAGTCCAAATGGAAATAAAATTATCAAAAGGTATACAATTATCCTTGGTGTGTCTATTTCCTTGTTTTCATCATTGATGATTACCATGGCCCAACAAAGTGAATTGAATTTGATGAAAGGGTTCAGCCCTTATGTCGCCTTTCCTTTGACTGCTTTGTGGCATATGATGGGTACAGCTATTGCTATTTGGATTGGGGAAACCATTACAGAAAAAGCTTATGGAAATGGTATTTCTCTTCTGATTCTTACAAATGTGCTTACTCGAATTCCTAATTCTGTACAAGATATTTTCAAAAGCAAGATTTGGTTCTATTCACTTGCTCTTGTATTGATTATCTTTGTGGTTGTTATTATTGTAGAAAGTTCTTACTTTAACATTCCTTTGATTTATTCAAAGACCTTGGCAAGAGGAAACAACCGATTTACTCAGGCTTCTTCAGTCTCAGTATTTCCTATCAAGGTAAACATGAGTGGGATGATGCCTATTATCTTGGCACAATCTATTCTCTCCGCCTTGTCCGCTGTTTTTGCTTCTGGTTTCTTTGTTTTTAAAGGGAATAAAATTCTAGAGGGTATTGCCGGTTGGTTTGCCCCAAGTAACGTTTATTCATACTCATTAATTCTGATAATCCTAATCATTTTAATGGATAAATTGTATTCCTTGGTCATGTTTGACCCTAAAGAAATTGCTGAGAATTTACAGAAGTCTGAAGCCTGTGTTCTGAATGTTAATCCGGGATATGCTACCGTACAATACTTGAAGAACACTCGTAAAAAGTTGACAGTAGTCGCTTCACTCTACATCTTGCTTGTATTGCTTATTCCTACAATTATTTCTACACAATTTCATGTTGTTTTAGGCTCTCTAGGAGCAACCTCATTCATGTTATTGGCCGGAGCTTCGACAGAATTAATTCTGCAAATCAGTAATGAATTTAAGCTGAATAAGATGAAGTTCTAAATAATATATATGAAAATAAAAAAGACCTTAGTTTTACTAAGGCTTTTTCTTTTTTTATTTTGAATTAAATCTTTTTATTTTTATGTCCGCCATAAGATAGCTAACATAATCAAAACAAAGATTAGGCTGATGATAGTTAGAATGATTAACTGTGTCCTATCATTTGTTTTGTTTTTGCGGATTTTGTTCCATTCTTTCCGAAGACCTTGGAAGTCCAGTGTCTTAATGTAATGAAATAAATCCTTGATGATGGCCCATAGGCCAAGGATAACTTTTTTTAATTCTTCAAACAATTGAGAAGACCTCTCTTTCTTACATTAGCTATTAACTGTTTTGAACGCCGCCCCATGTACGGTTGATAGTACCAAAGAAACCTTTTCGAGTTTCATCATTGAAACCTGTAATCTTAATAGTTGCCAAATCACCAACTTGAATAGCACGATTATGGAATTCAGGGTATTTACAGATGACATCCACATAGTCATTGACACGCAAACGGTGACGTTTAAAGTCTGCATCAGGCGACTTGTCACTCATATCCACACGAACAAAGATGTTTCCATCATGGATATTTGTCACATATCCACTAGCTTTTTCAAGGCCAGCTTTATAAAGCTTAGAAAGTGTTTCAAAGTAATCAAGTCCTTGCAGTCCAACTGCTTTAAGCTCAACATCAGGCTCTTCTTCTGTTGCATATTCGCTAACTTTAACTTCAGTTACACGCAAATCAACTTTATTGCCGGGTTGGAAACGGTCTTGGGCATTAGATAGATAACCCATATTCAAATCTTGGGTAGAAACCATAAACTCAACTCCCATAAATTCGCAAATGATATGAGAATTAATAACACTTACAACATTGGCACGAATAACATTGCCCTCTGTCACTGCTGGAGCTAGAACTGTTTCACCACCCACAATGAGCATCTGCCGGTCAGGAACAATAAAGGCCTCATAACGCTCTCTCTTCATGGCTTTTGTACGAGAAGCTACAGCAAAGCGATTATCAGGTAGATAATGAGTAACAATAACCTTAACTTTAGAACCTAGACGAGTTGCAATCAATTGACGATATTCATCAATTTCTTTTTGGTTAAGTTCTGTATCTTTTAGAATCTCAGCCAATTCTCGGCTCATTTCTGGAGTTAAGAAGTTTTGGTAAGGTACAAAAATTTCAACACCACCGTGATAAAATCCTAAACCGGGTGTTCCTTTCTTTGTACTTTGGAATTTGAGAACTCCCTCAATAATTCTTTCTTTTTTAAGGGATTGCTCAACTTCATAATGGCCAAGAATTAAGTTCATGTAATCATCACGAACTCGCAAGTCACCATTTTCTTGATGAGTAAATACAGATTCAGCCTCTTTTTCACTCAAAGGAATAACTTCTGTGAAAAACTTAGGAATATTTACTGTTTCTGCTAAAGCTTTTGATTCTTTTGAATTAATAAACATTCTTTTTCGGAAATTATTTGCCCGATTTGTTCGGTCATAATTTGATTTCAACAGCTCAAAAACTGTTTGCTTCTTTTCGATTGGCATATTTTATTTTTCTCCTTGGTTTGTTTTTTAAATTTATTTTAATTAACTATTACGATAATAATTGTATTATATTTTTATGAAATGTCAAATTTAGGCATATATTTGTTGGTTGCAAATTTGAGGATGTGGATTGTCTAATTCTAGTGATAATTTAATCTAGATACAATAAAATTTTGTATCTAGAATAAACCATCAAAAGCGTTTCTTGCACTTTCTTCCAAACTTTCTTCTTCCTCATCATTAGGGCTATTAAGATAGTCTTCAACATCTTGTTCTTCATCAAACACTCTTAATTCTTCCATTTGCTGCAACATTGCCGAAGTTTTGTCATAAGCTTCATCTACACTGTTGTTATCCTCATCACTAACTCCAAAAACAAAAGGTGTAGAAATTTTCACTTTTTCTTCTGGTTCTTCTGGAATATCATCTTCTATGTTTTCTGATGTAGAAATTGATGACGCATCATTTGAAGAATTTTCCTCTTCCATAATTACTGCAGAAGCAATAGCGGAAGAAGTAGATGTTGTCGATGTGGAAGCAGAAGATTTTTTACGTCTTCTTCTTGAAGATGGTTTGGGTGTTGAATCAACCTCAACTTTAGTTTCTTTTTCAGTATGTTCCATATCCTCATCAGTCAATGTTTCTTTTAGAAGTTCTTGGTCTTCTTGAGATAGATTTTCATTCATGTTAGCTTCTGGGTCTAACAAGTTTTGTTTGTGAGACATCAAAGCCTTTAGGTATTTCGCTTCATTCTCATTACACAAACCATGTTTCAAGAGATAATCAATGCCTTTTTGATTTAAAATAGGCGCTCCTGAATTTTCTCTTTCAGGCAACAAGTCCATCAATTGATTTGTCCGGCCCTCAGAAACAGGCTCAATATCATCAGACAATTCAATTCCATTGCCTACAGAGAAATTAGGGTGAAGTAAAAGTTCCTTTTGCTCTTCAGTATACTTCCCTTGAAGATACATTCTAACAATGTCTTTCTTGCGCCAATTAGGAACATAGTTCAAAACTGGGAAATCTGTCATTTCTTTAGCAAGTTGATGTTTAGAATAGTCAAACTTTTGTAACCTCAAAACATTTTTACCTTTTAACATTACCAAACAGTCATCATTGTCCATTCGGCCTACTTCGTCTGGTGTCATTACCATCCGCTTACCATCTGCATCAGATTCGTTGTAAGTAGGCTGATAATTAATACCTGTTGCATTTACTTTTCCAGATTTTGTATGAACAGCAATAGTTGCCTCTCCGGCCTTGGCTGATACATACTTCAATGTGTCAGGGTCATTACCACCAAGGAAAATTTGAATATCACAGTTACCTGCAATCGTTTGGCCCTCAGTAGGATATACTGTTTCCAACTGTTTGTACTGCTGAATAATAATACTTACACTTACACCACGAGAACGGATAGTCGCAATCTTCTTCGCAAAGTCTGGTATCGCTCCGATATTGGCAAACTCATCCATGATGAGATGGACTGGAACTGGCAGAACTCCATTACAGTCCGTATCAGCATAAGCAATAATTTTCAAGAAGAAGAATGAGAAGAACAATGACACCAAGAAACGGAATGTTGCGTCTTGGTCAGACATGATAACAAAGTAAGCACATTTTCTCTTACCGGGCAGAAGAATGTCAATGCCATCTTCATCTTTTGTTAAAATGCTGCGAACGTCTTTGGAAAGAACTTTACTTAGACGGTTCTTCATACCAGTGATGACATTATCACGCAAGTTAGGAGAAGAGTTATAAATACTTCCCCAGAAAGCAATGGCTGGATTTTTGTCTTCTTCTGGAAGATGTTCTTCTTTTTTCTTCAAGATATTAAAACATCCGGCCAAAGTCTTATCATCAAAAGATTCCATTTCACCAAATGGTTTAAACATAAATTGTACTACATCTGGGAATGAACGTTGATTTTCTGGATATTCAGTTGCAACATAGAGAATAGCCGCTTGGAAAAAGGCTGATTCCAAATCTTCAAACTGTCCAGCTCGGCCATCTTTACGAGTATTGGAAATGATAATATTCGCAAATACTTGCATGTCAGAGATTAACTCTCGGCCACGGAACATAATATCTTCTTCAGATGGAATGGCATCACCCAATACATCCCAAGGGTCTGATAGGTTTTTATTAACAAGGTTGAATTGCTTAACAACATAGCCGTATTTTTCCAACAATGTTTTAGTCTTAGCATACAATTCACCTTTTGGGTCAGTAAGAATTAAAGATTCCCCTCGGCGGATAGCCTGTAAGATACGAGGGATAGCCCAAGAACGAGATTTACGAGCACCAGATGAACCCATAATCAAAACATGAGGGCCACCAATTACATACATACGTTTATCGCCCTCATATTGAGGCTTATCAACATAAGAAACTGTATCATCACTTTCTCTGTCCCAACCAAGAATAGCTCCGTGTTGTTCTTCTACTGGATTAAATTCTAGGAACTCACGCGCCTCTTCAATGCCCAACATACGAGCAGTACCATAAGTACCATTAACGGAATACTTAAATCCACGCTCATCTTCATTTATGTCACTTGCAAACTGCCTCAGTACAAACCAAGCTACACCACCAAAAAGTAAAATCAAGAAGAAACTAATTGGTAAGAAATCCGTAAATCCCATAAAGAGATTATAAGGAATGTTGAATGGATTAAATCCACCAGTTGCGTGCCCCCATTGATTGACTTCTCCACCTCTAATTATTAGGCCAATACTTCCGCCTAATAGAAAAATAGATAGAAAGGCTAAAGCAGCATAAACGAAGAATAGAGTTCGATTTTCATCCCATAAATCCCAACATTTTTCTAAGAATTTATCAATCATCAAATTAAACTCTGCCTTTCTTTAGATTCAAAATTTTCATTATTTTATTTTCATCAACAACCTTAACTTGATAATTGATTTTCTTGTTGTTTTTGAAAATGGAATCTATATACTTCTTTTGAGATGGTGTTGCAAAAAATACATAAGTTAGATGCGGCCTCATATAGGCCATTTGGTGAGCCATCTTAATTTTTTGCAGCTCTCCATCTAAGGAAAAAATACCTGCATATTTCTTGCCATCTTTTTCAGCATACAAATCCGCATATACACCGCCCGGAATTTTTGTTGCATCAGGCATATGTTTGAACATTGGATGTCCTTGTCCATATACTTGAATTAATCTTTTGTTTAAATCTTCATTCATGGCTAAGGCCATGCTAATATGAGATGTCTTCAATTCCTGCATAGGCAAAAAGAAAATCCGTTGATAGGTCTCACTTAAAGACATAAACTCAAAATCAAGCTCTGCCAAGTTGCCTCTTTTGGTTTTTCGATTACTTTTAGAATTTGTAATCTTTTTAGCTGCTTCAAAATCAACTCCAAAGAAGATAGCATCTGTAATCCCTTGACCTGTAGCTGGATTTAGAGATTCAATGCCAAACCATTGGTAAAACAACCGCTTCATGACCACCTGTGCCTTTTGTTCACCCTGAGTTTTCCAAAGAATAAGGCCTTTATAGGTGTGAAACACTGGAATAACACCTTTTTTAGAAACAATTGCTCCATGTAGGCGAGTAAAATCAATTTTAAGATGTTCTCGGCTAAAGGCTTGCTTGATTTCGCGAGATGTATAAAACAGATATTCATTGTCAGCAAGAGTGTAGGGTTTAATCTCTTCACTTCTAATATCTGGCTTTTCTGAGAACAAGAATTTAATTTTTACATGTGCTTGATAAATCCATTGCATAATTTCACTGAGACGCATCATTCTAAGAATGGTTCGTGGCTCAGTTCTATGGATTTCATTATCAGATGCAAACATATAAAAATCATAGAAGTCTGGATAAAGTTCTTTGAGCGCTGTTGTTCCGCGCTGCAACAAAACCAGACGATTAAACTGAGTTTTCTTGGTCTTTCTTGCTTTGCCATCTTCTATTGTTCGCTCAGAAATGTAAGGTGTAACAAAATCTTTATGAGTTCTATCAGAAGTGTCATCTCCTGCCCGGTATTTCTTGTATTCTGGGTCATATTGTTTCTTTGCTCGGCCACGTTTTAAAGCTGTCACTACTCCGCCAATTTGCCGGCGTGCTGTAGGAACATCTTTGTAATGGTCTTGCAAATATCTTAACGACTCAACTGGATATTCACCAGACATTGCCAAGGCAAGTAAGATTCGTTCAGCGTAGGTATCTTTTCTGAATTGACAATTAATCAATTCCTTCCTGTAGCTTTTTTTACGCTTTAGCTCATTTAACTTTTGCCGCTTTTCTTTTGTGACTGTCATAAAAGTTACAGGCACTCCTTTCTGTTTTTTGTTTTAACTTAATTTAGAAGCATAAAAAGAGATAAAATCTTCTTTGGGAACTAAATAAACATTTGTTTGGTCTTTTTCGCTTTTTTTAGAGATGTAACAGTGGTTTAGGTAAGCTGGGCTGTCATCAGGCAACAAGAACAAGGCAATAGAATCCATAACGACATTTAATTCAATGTTATCATGGTCTCGCATTTTTCTTTCTTCACTAGAATAAACATGCTCAAAGATAGCAAAAAATTCTCCATCAAGAGGATTTAAACCATTTTTACCAATAAAATCTCTGAGAGTGGACTGAACAGATGCTCTAATCCACTTTGCGCTCTGTTTAGATGCCTCTTTTTTAGGCAATAACGCAGGAATTACAGCAGAAAAGATATTTGTTCCTTTGTCGTAGTGGTATTCTATACCTAGAACTTCTTTAATATTCTCTTCCACTAATCTACGGATTTTCTCGTTATTATCGTAGTATGTCGGGAGAAGTCTTGCAGCACTGCTTAACTTCTCTGCTTCGTACTGAATAGCAAGATTAGTTTCATTAGCTTTAGAATGAGACATAAGGGAAATGTCTTTTGACATTAACCCTTGTAATTTCTCAATCTCTTGCTTAATATATTCTTTAGTAGCAAGATAATCTGTCATAAGATTTAGCCCTCTGTTGCACGGATTTCTAGAATTTGCTTGATTTTAGTAACGATTTCTTGTTGAGGAATTTGAACATATTCAAAATCCTTGCCCAGAACCTTTTGGAAGAATGTCAAAGGAATTTCCTTGTATTCATACTTGGTTTTGTTGTAGAAATCAATATAGAAATAAGCGGCAGCAAGAACAGAATCTACAATAATAAAGTTATCATGTTTTTCATCTGGAGCTGTTCTATCTAGCATTTCTTTTGTTTCTAGGAAATGCTCATGAACTTTTTTAGCGTCATTTTCCTGCATCTGCTTGTAATAAAGTTTTGCAGCATACTTATGGAAGTCTCCCTCTTTATATTCTCCAATATAGAGGACATCCATGATGCGAGAAGTGCTGATTTTAGAAACTTCTGAGTCTTCTTTTTCAACAATCTGGTATTCAAAACCACCATCTTCTGACTTAACCTTTTTAGCATAGGCTGTAGTTGTGTCAGGGATGACTACATAACAGAAATCAAAGAAGTTAAGACCGTAACGATACAATCCTGACAAATCAAGTTGCCGAGCGCCTTGTTTGTCTTTGACATGTTTAGCAATCTGAAGAATAAATGATAAAGCTTCTTCAACCGCTGTAGATGGCTCACGCCATTCTGAAATTTCCAATTTCTTGCCATACTCTTCTGCTTCATAAGCATTAAACAAGTATTTACCAACTTGAACGAGTCCAGCATTTCGGCAGAAAGCTCTTAGAATTGATTCTTTTTGAGTGTATTTTCCGGAAGAGAAGACTTCATCTTCATTTTGTAGGAATTCAACTTGTTTTAGGGAAATAAAGCCGTTATTTCTAATGATTGCTACGGCCTCACGTTGCCATTTAGGCATAATATACATATTTGTCATATTTTTAAATTCTCCTTTTAAAGATAATAAATATATTACTCAGGAACAATGTCTTCAATGACTTTGTTTTGATTTTCAATTTTTCTTCGCTTTTCATCAACTTGACGCTTCAGTTGTGCACCATCTGTTGTGATAAGGCGAATTTCTTTCTTAGATGCTTTAACAAGAACTTGAATTTTTGTATTATTTGAATACAAGAACGCTTCGCCTCGGTCAAATTTTTCAATTTTCATAGCTTCAAGAGGTGTCAGCCGGACAATATCTCGAATAGCATCTACTTCATCTGCTTCCAAGTTTAGGATAATCTTGGTCTTAGAGTTGTTGATAATACCACGGCCGTACTTACCGTCTTCTAAAGCATAGAAGTCTGAAAGGTCTTGGGTTGCGGCAATAGCAGAACCATAATAACCACGGATAATCTTAAAGATTTCCAGCACAAAGTTTGCTGCAAGTGGATTTGAGTTAATCAATTTCCAAGTTTCATCAATGAAGATGGCTTTTCGGCGTGTCCGGTCTTGTTTGACAATTTCCCAACAATAATCCAGACAGATGAACATCCCTACAGGCAGAGCCTTGTCGGCAAGTTTAGAAATATCCAAAACAGTATACTTGTTTTTCAAGTCTACATTGGTTTGTCCATTAAACATTTTGTTTGCTCCGTGGACATAAGGAACTAAGACATTTCGCAACCGTTTTGTGTTTTGACCTTTTTGCTCTAGATTTCCCAGTTCATTATAAACATCTTCTAGAATAGGCATCTCTTTCATGCCGGCCATACGGTTTCTTGGGTCTTTAAACAATGTACTATTGTCATTACCAATTCCTTTTTTCTGGTAGGCTTGATAAACGGCTGTATCTAGGAAAGATTTTTCTTCCTCAGTATTTTCTTCAATCAGTAGTGAGAAGAAAATCTTCAATTGTTCCATCTTTCTGGCAAGTAGAGATTCTGAGAAACCATAATCATCTACTTCTCCACCGTTTTCAAAGGCATCTAGGATAGCATCATCTGAAATGCCGGGGTCACGGATTTCCAAAGGATTGATTTTATGTGAAGATGATGGAGAAAGCTGAATAAATGTTCCACCAATCGCATCACAAGACCGTTTAAATTCATGGCCTTTGAGTGGAGCTAGGACAAAGCAGTGAACCCCAAGAATTCTCATTCGTAACATTAACAACATTGCTGTAAATGTTTTACCTGCACCAGAAGTTCCAATAATAACCATGTTAGCATTTTTGTACCGTTTGGTATTAAACAAATCCAGTACACACATTGAAGCATTTTCAGCATTGAGACCTAAAAGCACTCCGTTATCATCCCCTAACTCAAAGGCATAGAAGAGATAACTTAAAGCAGCAAGGCCAATACTTGAAATATTTTGTTTCCCCATTTCAAAGATAGCAGGGTCAATTTGATTTAAGAATTGAGAAGCTTCAAAGAAAGCTGGCATATCAAAGTTTGCCTGAACTGTATGAATTTGACTTGTTTGAAGCTCATTCTTAATCAATCGAATCTTTTTCTTCAAGTCTTTTTTAGTTAAGGCTGAGATAGTCATTAAAGTAAACATTTCATAGTATTGGAAACCCTCTTGCAGTTCTGTTAGAAGCATATTGGCATCCACAATTTGTTCACTTTGCTCTCTTTGTTTAGAGATTTTCTTTTGGCTATTCATCTTGATAGCCCCATACATAGGAATACGGCCTGAGATTGATTCAATCCGGCTTTTTCTATTTCCCTTTTGAGCGAAAATATCAATATCAACACCCTCACCAAATTGAGAAATTAAATGATAAGCCCATCCTGCTCGAATGTTTTTGGGGTAGCCATCTGATTTAATAAATAGATAACCATAATACATTCCATCTCGTAAAACGCAATTAGGGTCATCATAGTTTAAGTTTTTAGGCGCAACGAGAGCATCAATTGGGATTTTCGGCATTTGGTGAAGTTTTGTTGTTTTTCTATCAATGCCTAGTTCTTCACATAGTTTCACTAGAGCAATCTTTGTTCTATAGGACAAAGGCTCATTCATGGAAGTACGAGGGTTATACCACTCATACAAAGTTTCTAAAAGGTATTGCTCCTCATCCCAAATATCTTCTTCATCATCACCTGTGTTGACCATGTTTGTTACTGGATTTTCACATTTCTGGAATTTTCCTGCAATATTCTGAGCCAACATATATAAATTTGAAAGACGCTCTGTGAATTTCTGGTCTTCTTGATTTAGTCCTGATGAACTATATTCAATAATGACAAAGAAACGACGAGTAAGCGCTCCTTGTTCACTCATGCTCTTAATAAAAGTTGCATATTCACTAGCAAGTTTTCTTGTTGCTGGATTATCTTCTGCATTAATCCGTTCCCGAAGAATATCCATATACCGTTCAGAATTGGCCACGCGCGTGGTTGCTTTAATTTGAACATTTGACACTGATGGATGACTAAAGATTTCTTCATACATGGTGATGATATTGGCCTTAGCTTCTTCTGGCTTTAGAATGAAATTTGTTGGCTCAATTTCTAGGATTTTTAAGAAACGGTCATCTTTGGTAATAATGATACCATCCTGAATATCTAAGATATTAATTTCGTCCTGAATGTCATCATAGTTATCAATGTCCTTTAGCTCTTGGATAGCTTCTTGGTCAATAATAGTTTGTTCTACTCTACGAAGACGTTCATGAGGTTTTTTCATTACACGTTCTCGTTTAGTGCTTGATTTAGAAGATTGTCCTCGTCTGGATTTCAAACTTTTATTTTGAGGTACAACTTCCAATTCATTTTCGGGCTGAATTTCTAGATGCTCTTTTGGTTTATCAATTTGTTTTGCTTGTGGGATTCCCACACTTGTTCGTCTACGTCTTGACAATTATAATCTCCTTTCTTTTCCTTGATAGATTTAGTTTGATTGAATTAATCGTCATAGTCATCATCCTCATCCTCGTCTTCATCATCTTCATCACGATAACTAGAAATTCTTTTGAGTGCATATCTTTTTTCTATCACTCGGAAATCATTAATAGACATGATAAAAATAGTAAAAGGTTTAGCAAAAGCAAAATATACAGTCATATTAAGGATTAGCCAAGTTAAGATAAACCAAATTTGAAAGAATATTGCCCTGCCGGGAAAAGCTGATTTACCAAATAGAAAATTAAATAGTAAGTAAAATATTACTGCTCCAATAATGGTTTCAGCAAGAACTCGAATAGGAAATCCTACACCAACATTTACTTTTTCATAGTTTTTAGGGATGTGATAAATAATCCCTTCCTCTTTTTGTTGTTGCATTAAATGCCACTGCTCCTTTCTGTGAACTACCCCTCCCTTCATTTGATTAAGAGGGAGGAGCTTCTTGGGTAGGATGCATACTTGGAAGTTAATTGAATAATTAATTTATTAACTAACAGAGGTTACACTAATTTACCAAGCTATCCCCGTAGTTCCTACGGTTCTATATTAATTAAATTAAGCTAATAATTTTAAGCCTTCATGTAGAATATTCACACTTGCATTGATGTCTCTGTCATGGTGAGTTCCACAATTTTCACATATCCACTCTCTAACATGAAGCGGCTTCTTGCCAGAGTTGACCTTACAGCTCGAACAAATTTGAGAAGAGGGAAACCATCTGCTAACTTTAACAATCTGTTTCCCATACCATTCTGCTTTATATTCTAGCATCCTGACAAATTCATACCAAGAGACATCCCCAATCGCTCTGGCTAGGCGGTGGTTCTTCATAAGATTATGACTCGCCAAGTCTTCCATACAAATCCTATCGTGGTTCTTGATAAGAGTTGTACTCAATTTAGCGAGGAAATCTCTTCTTTGGTTAGAAATCTTTTCATGAAGTCTAGCTACCTTTAGGCGCTGTTTTTGATAATTCGAGCAGTCATCTAAACTTTTACCTCTCTGTTTGGCTAACAGCCCTCTTCTAGAGAGGATTTTCTGCTCTCTTCTTAATTTCTTAGAAGCTGAGATTAAAAATCTAGGGTTTTCTATCTTTTCTCCAGTGGAGAGGATGGCAAAATGCTCTAGCCCCAAATCAATTCCAATGTTGGAATTCACTTTATTAATAATATTCTCTTCAATTTCAATCTCACATAAAACAGAAATATAATATTTCCCAGTTGTAGTCTTTGAAATCGTCGCACTTTTTATAAGGCCTTTTAATTTCCTATGAGCTTTTACCTTTACCCAACCAATTTTAGGGAGTTTGATTTTATTGTTGTCATTACTCAATCTAATCAGCCCATTTTGATTGTTTGTTCGATAGGATTGATGATGCCGCTTGAACTTAAATCTAGGAAACCTAAATTTAGAATGAAAGAAGTTTTTATAAGCCTTTTGTAAATTCAATTGGACATTTGCCAGCGCTAGACTATCCACTTCTTTCAGCCAAGGATACTCTTTTTTATATTGGGCAGGAGTATTATTTAAACTCTTACCTGTTTTCTCATAATAAGTTATTTTATCCGCCAGCATCATATTCCAGATAGCCCTTGAACAGCCAAATGTTTTTGCGAAGATGACTTTTTGTTCTTCTGTTGGATATAACCTGAACTTATAAGATTTGTGTTTTATCATCTTTTGAACTTCACTTTTTCCTTTCTATCTTCTTTCTTTTTTTGTTGCTTAAATCCCAACCACCTAAGAGGTGGTAGGGATTTATGTGGATTTTTGTTAATAGACAGAAAAATACAATTTACAACTAAAATTATAATGGATTTTTCAAAAAAATCAAATTTAAAGCAAAAGTGACATACATTTTTATCTCCACAACGTGTCAACTTAGATAAAAAATCAAAAACAAAAGAACCAAAAGAATTTTATCTTTCGATTCCTTGTTTGAATTAGTTTTTACCGCCATAAAGATTAAGGATTTCTTGTGCAGATGCAATCCGTTTAGCATCTGTACCGAAACCACCACGCTCAACATTAGCACGGAAATATGTCGTTAATTCCGCCACATTTGTACCTTTCTTGAAGCCATCTAGGCCACCGATTCCAGAGAATGAACTTGCTTCTGATGTTTGCATTTCATTCATAAGGAATTCAAGCTGGAACGCAAGGTCTTTCCAGTCTACACCTTTTTCTTTCGCTGCATTTAGGAGATTTACCCGACGGCCACCATCCCATTGGATAAGACCAAAGGCATACCCGTTAATAGATGGATTATATGCCCATCCTGCATTGAAGTCAAGGTCTGACTGAATACGGCCAGATTGAATACCAGATTCTTCCATCATGTTCCCCATAAATGCTGCTGCTGCCGCATCTGAGAATCCTTGTGCTTTAAGAAATTTCCAAACTTTTTCATGGTCTGTAGAACCCTCTAGTGTACCAGCTGCTCCACCTTGGACTTTTGCTTCAGTCAGAGATTGAGCATATTTCTTAGCACGAATAATAGATTGGTTGATAATCCGAATCATGAAATCTGATTGGTTTTTATCAACTGGGTCAAATTCAAAGATAGGGCCTTTGAGATTTGGACTGTTATATGCTTCAAAAATTTCTTTGTTTTCACGATAGTAAGATTTATGAACTTTATTGATGTCTCCACCACCTTTAGCAGCATCTTGAAGACCTTTTACATCCATATCAACCTTAAGGTCATTTGAAAAACGTTTTTGAATCAATACAACAGATGCTAAATAGACTGTTGTTTTAACATCTAGTTTTGCTCCCTCAATCTTTTCAACATCTTTCAGGATGTCTTTAGCCTCTTTTTCAAGTTGTGCTTTTTGGGCTTTCTTACCAAGATTAGTAATCAGGACTTTAAGAATACCTCTAGCATCACCAAGAGAAATTTTTCCTGTTGAAAACTCTCCAGTTTCTCCAGCGGAAATGATAGCATCTTTAAATTTATTACTTTCTGAAGCAGCTTTTTTGAATTGCTCTTCATTCTTTTCTTTCATAATCTTGAAGATGCTTCCAAGTTCACTATCTGTCCATTGACCAATTCCATAACGGTAAGACTTGTCACCAAATTCACTGAGAATGTCATATTTTTGGTCAATAGCTGTAGCAAAAGCATTAGCAATGTGTTGTTCTTTGGTTTCTTGCTTAACTTTAATACCACCTTTGCCGTTGTTTACTTTAGCAGAAACACCGCCTCCAGAGAAGTTAGCATTACCAATACCAGAGAAGAAATGGATTTGTCCGGGTGAAGCACCATCAATCAATGTATACCATACTCGACGGCTAGGCGCTGCTAGTTCATTAGGGCCATTGAAGTTTGCTGCAAGCCATGAACCATCTTCATAAACGGCAACACAGACCCCTGTATGCCCGTAACCAGTCAATGCTCCTGCATAACCATTTGTAGCTGAGAAGCCATAACCTACTGTTGGTTTGTCTGTAATAGTTGCTCCGCCAGCTTGATAAGACTGGTAAACATCTACCCCATTACCCATAGTAGGCTGAGATTGTCCATAGAGTTGGCTCATGTAAGCCCATGTAAACTCTGTACACTGTCCAGCTAGGCCGCCTGCAAATGGACTTGAACCCCAGTTAGGTGGTTGAAAGGCCGGCAGGCTCATTGAGTCACGATATTGTTGAGGAAGATTATCATCTGTCCAGTAACCTGTAACACCAGAACCTTTACCATTAGCATCTACTGATGAACCACCAGCTCCGCCACCTTGGCTTAGACCGAGTGAAACAAATCCTGCAACTTGTGAGTCGCCTACATTGAAATCTCGCTTGCCTACGACACCAAGCCACTCATTATTGTTGTTTCGAGCGCCACTGCCGTCAACGTTACCACCAATACTTGTAACAGAAATCGTGCCATCTTCTTTTTTCTCAACTTTTGAAATCAATTCAACTTTTGATGGATTACCGCCACCCTCTTTAATAAATACCATATCACCAACTTTAGGCTCATATGATTTATCATTAGGCTTGATGTCACTAGAATGATGATTCCACATTTCTGATACGGAGGTTGTATCTTTTGTTTTATCTTTAGCATTTGCTTGGTTTAACATGTATTGAACAAAAGCGGCTGACCAAGCATTTTTATCAGTCGTAACGAGATTTGTGTCAAGGTTTTTGTATTCCTTGTACTTTTTACCACCAGCATTTCCAATTTCAGCTTCTAATAAAGCTCCCATGTTAATGCCGGCATTACCTGCCTCGCCTGCTAATTGTTCATTTGTAATCAGATGTTTACGGATGTTTTCAGTCCATTCAAGAATCTTATCTTCAATGGTTTTTACACGGTCAACTTCTTCAGTTGAACCATCATCTTTTACTTTGGTTATTTTGATTTGTTCAGTCTGCATAGAGCGACGGTATTCTTGTTTGTAACCAAACCAAGGAATAAATCCTAGAACTTTATTACCGTCACTTTCTGCTCCAGTCGGAGACATACTTTGTGTACCAAAGTTAGGAACAGGAACAATGAGTTTTTCTTTCTCATGGCCTTTAGGCAATAATTTCTTATAAAACTCAGGTAATGTACCTTGTGAGTACACGCGCATACCTTTGATTTCTTTATCAGATGTAGTTCTAGGGAACAAGAAGAATTGACGATAACCATATTCATCTTTTTCACCCTCAATCCAGCCCTCTCCAAGACCTTGTTCATCATAATAAGTTGCATTAGAGTCAGCATACACATAACTCAAAACTTCTGAATAATAAGGTAAAGACATAAGCATCCGCCACACATTAGCTTGAACTAGACCACCATTGTATTCAATGTTGTTAATTGCAGAGACAGGGCCTTCAAAGACATCTGAATAACTTCCTGCTGCCTTGATTTCATCTGTCAGATAATCGTCATCAACAATGAAGTCAAAGTAAGAACCATCTTTCAGACTTGTTTGAGAGATAGGGTCAATATCCTTATCATTTCTGTGAGTGACAATAATAGCTTTGATAACATTTTCACCAACAGTGAATTGCAAGGTATTACCAACATCACCAAAAGATTTTGGAGCACTGATTAGATAGTAACCATCAACTTGAAGCAATCCATTGCCAACTTGAACAGCGTTTTTCTTAACAGCATCCGCAGTCTTGCCTTTCAGTTTCTTCTTGGAAATGTAAGGTTTAAATTGCCCCATTTCAGTATTAGCCAAATTAAAGGAAGTTCCTTGTGCTCGGCCAATCTGATTATCTGCTTTTTCAGCTTTACGCTTTCCAACACCAGACATTTCTTTCAAGAATTTATCAAGTGCTTGTTTTTTGGCTTCTTTTTCTGTTTTCTTTCCTTTTTTCTCAACATCTCCAGTATCAAACCAATCTGAATTAGGGTCAACACCCATCCCCTCTAGACGGTGCTTATAATATTCAGATTTCGCAAAGAATTGCTGCTCTGCTTTGACTGTACTGTAATCACCCAGTTCAGTTCTAAGGTAGTAATTCTTGAATGGATATTTAACCGGAATTGGCTTTTTACCATCTGCTTTATATTTAACAGTTCTTTCAACAACTGGCGCACTAATTTTTTTACCATCCTTACGACCTTTTATAGGAGTGCTAGTCAAAACAACATTGGCTTTAGCTCCATCTGGCACTTGTGTTGCATCTTTCGCTAATATGTAGGCATATTCTGAATTACTATCACTAGCTGTATTATAGGTGTCATAATCAACAGAATCTAACTTGCTATAATCAATTACTCTATCAGGTGATAGGTAGTAATGGTCATAGCCTGTTAATTCATTTTTATTGTCCACATAATAGTAATATTCCTTGTGTTCAATTTTAGGAACATTAATTTCCCCCTCAATATATGTTGGAACAATTCGATAATCATCAAAAGCTTCAAGTGATTTGCTTTCAATTTCTCCAGTTTTCTTAACTAATTCCCCAATTGTTCTATCTAATTCTGCATAATATCCTCTATCAGGAACTGTATCAGACTTAGATGTTGCATAAGCTGCTGTGATACGAGAAACTTGTTGTTCTGTTGTTCCGTCTGCATCTACACCACCTTCAGATTCATCATAGGATTTAGCAACATCAAATCCATCAAGTGTAGGGTCAATGTTTGACTTCTCTGGGTTAATATCTAACATAGAGTAATCAATTGCTCCCATAACAGAACCGCTATTTGCACTTTTCTTTTTCTTTTGTAGTTCATAACCACCAAAGGAGAAAAAGTTAGCTATACTATCCATAGTGTTATTGACAACTGAATCTGATTTTAAACTAGCATAAATTTTCGATTCTTTTCCTTGGTTCTTCTGAACTGCTTCACCATACTTATCATAGTTTTTAATCTGCTCTTGAATAGCCTGATTAACTTTTTCTTCTGAGTTTGATTTAGCATTGTTCAAAATATTAACCATTGAGACCGTAATAACATCATATTCATCCTGAATAGTATATTCGTGATTAGGGTCTTTAATGTCTTTTTTGACCAAGTTTCCTGAATTTGCATAAAGAACAGTATATTCTTTCGTATCTTTGCCGGGATTTGAAATACCATCATTTTCAATGGTATCTTGTTCATCTGGTTTAGAGTTTTTTCCGTTTTCTAAAGTCTGGGCATTGATAGGCACTGCCTTACCACCATCATATTCTTCATCTTTTGATAAAGTAAGAACCTGACCGGGCTGAACAGTTGTGACTTTCTTAGTCATAGCAGCATCTTCATAAAGATAAATGCTATCACCCATATATCCGTCACCCTTGATGTCATCTGAATTTTCATTAACAATAGGTTTTCTTTCCTTATTGTTTTTAGAATCTTCTTCTTGTTCTTTATCTAATTTATCATTTTCATCATAAATAGGCTGTTGCTTTTTAGCATTTTTAGAAGCAACATAGGTTGTTAAATCAACTTCCAGTGTTTCTTCAATCAAATTCTTTGTTTTTTCATCCTGAGTTTGATAAATCATGGACTGCATTGCAACTGGCCCATTTTGTTTAGAACTTGTATTACTTAACAAATTAGGAAACAGTACAAAAAGAACTGCAATAATCGGAAGAATGATAATACCTATGATGACAATTGGCAAAATAAAAATGAAGAAAAAGATAGACAAAAGTTTATGAGGATTTTCAACACTCTCTTTAAGAAGTGAAGCTGCTTCAATTGCCACAGTTGCTACACCAGCTGTTGCTGAACCTGCCGCTGCACTAGCTGCTGTTTTAACACCTTGTTTTGCAACTTCTTTTCCTACCTGTTTAGCAGCCTCTTTAGCAACTTGTTTGCCAGCCTGTTTCCCTGCCTCTTCTACTCCTTTTTCTGAGGCTTTCTTTCCTGCATTTTTTGCTAGATTTTCTTTTGCTTTTTTAGCAGGATTGACAGCGCTAGAGTTTGCCTTATCTGCTGCATTACCTGCTTTGTTTTTTCCATAATTATCAATCTTTTTGGCAATATCTTTACCTTGCTTGACTCCACGTTTGGCTTGTTCTATATTCTGCCGAGATTCATCTGCCATAGATTGTTCTGTATTTCTACTTGTCATCTTATCTCCTTGTCTGTCATATATCATTATTTTATATAGAATAAAATTTCTCACTATTAATTATATAGTTTTTTTAATAAAAAGCAATATTTCAAAACCATTCAAGATAAATAAAAAAAAGAGACTAGATTAAAATTATCTAGTCTTCTTTTCATTAAGTTTTATTAATCTTCTTTCATAAAGCGATTAATAGAGGTACGAGTGATTGGCTGTTTTCGAATGTCTTTATAACGTGTACCACGGTCATAAGATTCAGAAAGAGATGATGCAACTTTCTTACGGAAACGGTCAAATTGAGAAATAGACCTATCAAAGTCACCCTCTAAGTTATAAGCGCTAGACAAGTTGTAGTTGAATTGTCTCCGCTCTTCTGCTGGAATTTGCAGACCAAGATTTTCAATAGCTCTATGAATTCTGTTGTAAGCTTCTCTATCTCCTACAGATTTAAGAGCTTCATCATAGGCACTGCCTTTACCACCACGGCCAACAAAGTCACTAGAGAATACCAAGGCTTCATTGTTCTTCATCCACTCAATTGTCTTAACATCTCCATCAAGACTCAATTGTGAATAAAGTTTTTCCTGAGCAAAGGCAATATCACGCATTTGTTTGTTTTGAGCAGGTTTAGAATTAACAACATAGTAATCACTACCTGCAATAGAAACGCTTGAAGTTGCATTGTCTGGCTTAGAATAACTTGATTTAGGGAAGAACAAAAACTCTGATTGGTTGTGTTCACGAACACCAAGGACACCAGTGTCAGGATTGATGTGCATAGCTTTGATGTTTTGAGTATTTCCGTTTGTGAACATACCATGACTACTCATTCCATCAAGAATGAATTGTTTGTCAGCTTCACGGGCGATTGTTACTGCACGTTTATCCATAGTATCTTCACGTTGGAAAGTTTGAAGTTTACTCAAACCACCAAGAGGTGACAAGTTTTCAGCATAAGAGTTCATATAACGCTCATTTCGGCTATGGATTGAACCCATTGCTTCATTTGAGTAATATGAGTCTCTGTCTGTTGGCCTATTACCAACTACTGAGTGGGCCGCCATGACTTGTCCGTTTTCAAAGCTTGTAACAAGTCCTGAACTTGTTTTTTGAGCTGAACGAATTTTTGAAACATCAAATCGGCCACGCTCGTCTGTTTGAAGACCACTTGCAATACTGTAGGTTGGCGTATAGAATCGGCCGCCTTTTTCAGAAGCATCCAAACGAGAAAGTTGAGTTTCACCTTTTGCCCCAAGAGTTTTAACATATTGACCTTTAGAACTTTCAACACCATCTCTTGTAAAGCGCATCAATTCATTGTTGTCGCTAATACCTGATGGAGAAAGTTGAGCAATACTACCATTACCAATACGGACACCAGCTTCTTTACTGATTGTTGAAGTAGTTGTCTCAGCTACTGGATTCCAAGTTTTTTGTACTCGGCTTTGGAAGTCTTGGTCGCCACCTTGGACGAAAGCATTTGCTGTATTGTAAGATGTAATCTTGCCTGAAGCATCACGATTCACTGCTGATTCATGAGGTGTAACAAAGGTTTCTTTACCATTTGCTCCAACAACTCCCACTTGACCTTTTTCATTTGTGTGAAGTGTTCCACCTGAAAGTTTTTGGAAATGACCTGATTCATCTTTAATAAGTGAATGAACATTTTGAGCATTGCCTGCTGTCATAGCGCGTGCATTGCTAAATTCTTCTTTAGACATGGAAACAAAGTTACCATTCTTGTCAATAAATCCATTTGCCTGAGCTGTAACAGTATGTTCTTTTTCTTCTGTGAATGATTGATAGTAACCATCATCATCTTCTTTGAGCATCATTGGAACAGTACCATCTTTAGATGTAAATGTATCACCTGCTGCAACAAAACCACCATTAACCATTTCACCAAATTGAGTGTTTTTATCAACTTCGTGACGATTACCATTTGAATCTGTTACCACAAATGAGCCATCACCGGCCTTACCTTCCAAGATGTCTTGACCAGTAATGTTTTCAGCAACACCACCAGATTTAGTTTCAATATCCACATTACTTTCACCACCAAAGGCGTTGATAATATCTTGTGAACTTTCAGAACCATCTTGAATACGGCTATTTGATAGGAATTGGTCAGCTCCATCACCTTGAACTTCACCTTGATAAGTTGTTCCATCTTGTGCTGTAAATACATATTTACCTTGTTCCGGAACTTCACCATCTTGTAGTTCTTTAGCTTTCAGTAGGAATTCTGAACCATCTTCATTTTTACCTGATAACCAAACAGAACCATCTTTACCATTAACTCCGCCATTTGTGGCTTCAAAATCCATATTTTCCATTCCCAAATGCTTCTTCATTGGGTCAGCAATATTAGAAATAGATTTTTGTTTTCGTTTGGCAAGACCAATCGCTTCTGTACTAACGCCTTTGTGATTGAAGTTCTCACCTTTTTTCTTGGCTTTGTCAAGTTGTTTGCCTTGATATTTGGCTGCAAATGTAGACCGTCTGCCTGTTGTGTCAGCAGCTAAGTTTCCGTTTTTACGTCCAAAGACACCATTTTCAAGTTCATTAGCAATTGCTTTTGTAAATGTTTGGCGTTCTCCATTTAAACCACGGGGCATCATCCATTCACCAAGCTTGTTGGCCATATATCCACCAGAGATAATATCTCCTGCCATACCACCGGCCTGAGCTGTTGTCAATCCGAGTGTAGACATGTGAGCATCAATACGAGTACCAACCCGAAGCCATGCCATCAATAAAAACACAAATACTAGAGGATTTCTAATTAAGTCATATCGTGTCATAGCTGAGTAAAATACCCCAAGGAACAATGTACTCATTACAATGATAATCAATTGAGAGAATAACATTTGAAACCATGACCAGAAATATTTAACAGTATTGTTTGAAATCAAACATGCAAACATGATTGGTGCAAACAAACAGATAACTCCGAGCAAAACATATCTTTCAAAAAATTCAAGAATGTATTTAACCCATGATGTCAAAAGTGAAAACAATAGGAATAATAGGAAGAACCCTAAGATGATACCACCTGTTGCACCAACACTAGCAACTAGACTTCCGGCAACTTCACCACCAGCAGCGGTCAGTCCGGCAATCATGTTTGTTGCTCCATCAGCGTTAGCATCACCTTGCAGATTTGTTTCTTTCACTTCTCCTAGTGTTTTAAGAGAGTCATAAGAGAAAATGTTGTAGAAAATAGCTGCAACTGAAACCATTAAGTCTACAAGTGTGTAAGAAAATGGAATAACAGTGCCTAAGACCAACATTTTCAATGTCATTACAAATGGATTGTCCATCATTCTATCACCACTTGCTGTAATGATACGGATTAGATTTACTAGATATAAAACAAACATTAAAAGTAATCCAATTGTAATAATTATTTTCAGGAATGGAACATCCGCTGATTGCGTAGCTCCTTGTGTTCCGGCAGGGATGAACAAATTAAAGAAATTCCCCAACATGCCTTTAGGCATGAATGTTTGACCAGCCTCACCAGAACCAGCTTCTTTAAGAGTCAAAGCTCCAATAATAAAGCCTCCAATTAATTTGAAGAAGAAACCAACTGTAGACATTAAAATATCTAACAGAAAGTTGAATATCGTTGCCATATTCTCTTTCCTTTCTTTTCTTATTTATTTTATTTTCGTCCTCAATTATATCTTATTTTTAAAAAAATACAAATAATCAAGAGAAGAAAAAACAAGCCTGAAAATTTCAAGCTTGTCATACATATTTTAAACCAAGAATAATCAATAATGAATCAATCTTAGTTAGTGCTCCAAGGTTTAGAACTTGGATTACCACCACTATCACTAAGTGATACGGCAGATTGGAAGAAGAGAGGCGCAGAGTAGAGAGCAATGATACAGATAAAGACTGTCTTAATCTTCCCCATGTGAATAGCAATCTTGCGCTCGTCACTAGTAGTGATGATGCAGATTACATGATACATGAACATGATTACTGCTGCAACTGAACCAAACTTCATCAGGATTTCAACAATGGCTGTACCACCAGAGTCAATTTTGTTATTAATGGTGCTCTTACCTTGACCAAGGGCTGCAATTGGTGATGCAACCAACATTGGAGTGGACATAGCAACCGCAGCTAGCGCAACACGCGCAAAAGCTTTATCTCCAAGTGAAGCATCTTCACTATGGATTGTAGCAACAGATTCATCTGCAACTTCTTGTTTAGCTACAGAAAACTGTGCATATTTTTCAAGTACCTTTTCCTTAATTTTAGGCACTAAACTCACGATTTTTGATGTCATGAACTTTTTTCCTCCGACGAAATTAATTTTATTTGTTTTTTGATGTACCTAAACCTTTGCTTTTATCTTTAAGGAATACATCTCAAAAAGTATTATAATGCAAAAAAAATATTTTTCAAGTTTTTGGAAAAAATAAAAACCAAGAAATTTTACTTGGCTTTTATTCTTCTAAATTTTTTTGAGAGGAATTCCTTGGAATATTCTTCTGTTATCTTATATCCATTCTTAGTTTTTCTGGTTAAAATAAGTTTATATGGAATATCAGAATTCAAAATTTTATTTATCATAATTTTTTTCTTTAAGATAAAATCACTTGTTTGAAGACCTTTTACATCCTCTATTATTTCAAATCCATCACATAAGTAACAGAAGTCAGGAATATAAGTAATTGCTGGATAGTCTTGAATGACATAGACATCATTTTTATCATGAAATCTTAGATTAGAAATTAATCCATCTTTTTCAAGTAACAAAAGTTCTTCATGACGAAAGACCTCTGATTTGCTGTCATAAACAACACCATTGATTTTAAGTTTAGAATTTTTATACTTAGAAAATTTTTCACCATTCTCATTAGAAACTTTCCATGTCAGTTTGTTTTGTTTAGCAAACTTCTTTGAATCCTTAATTAATTCTTCAAAAACATGGAAATCTTCAAAAGAATTAAAGTCTTTTTGAATGGGTAGGATAACTTCTTCATCTGTAACAATTACTTTATCTTCTGGGAGAATAATCGGTTTTTTAACTGCCATATCGAACATCTCCCTTAGAACAAGAAGTCTTCAAGAGCAGACATAATATCATCTGGCACTTCAACTTCTTCTTCCGTACTTACTTGGTCATCTGGGTTGAAATCAATTTTAACAATTTTCTTTTCAGCCTGAGTTTCTTCAACTTCTTCCTCTGAAATATGCTCTTGTTGATTTTGTGGTTTCTGTGATACCAGTTGACCATTCGCTATTAGCTCTTCAATTTTCGCCATCAGGATTTCCATTTTTTCTGATGATACAGATTTTGTTGGTTCTGATTGTACTTCTTGAACAACTTTTACAATTTTAGGTGGAGCTAAATAATTGTTCCCCCTTTGACTTTTTTCGTTTTGGATGATGAAATCCCCTAAGACCATAACACTTTCTTCATCTGGCACTCGGTCAGGATTTTCTTTTAGGAAAAATATCAATGCATCTCTTATAAGAGCCGTTTTTCCCTTTCCAGAATTATCCAAAACTTTTAGAAGAAAAGCATCTTCCTTGTCTTTTGGGTCAAGGAAGATAGCTACCTTCTTTTTGGCATTTTTCTTTTCAGAAGTTTTCTTTAGATTGGATGAGCGATTATATGCCATATTCGCAGCCCCTTTCTAAATTACTTGTGTTTTTTTGCGTAGGCGCTTTGTGCTAGTTGTTCATAACCTGTTGCATTGGCTGAGATGTCAGAGATAAATGTTGCATTGGAAATATTCTTAGAATTTTCAACGCTTCCTTGAAGCAACAATGAACCACCACCCAAGAATACAGTAGGCACAACATTCAAGTCAACACCTTGTTCCAAAAGGTTGGCAACGATATGATTTTGGAAATACTCATCCCGTGCTGCATGAATGTTGTCCAATACAGTTTGAGGAACTTTCAATGACTTGCCTGACAATACAGCTACAATGTCATCTTCTTTGTAGGACTTGCCAACTTTCCGTCGGATATAGTCTACCATACGGATGACACCAAAATCCTCAGAGCGAGAGCTGAGAATGTCTGGTTTCCCATCTTTTACTTCCAAAACATCAGTAGTAAAACCACCAATATCAACTAGTAGGAAGCGAGGAAAATCATCCAATTCTTGTAAATGTTTCTTGAATGGAACATATGCTGAAAAGGCCTGTGGAAACACAAAGACATCTTCAATCAAAATAGAATAATCTTTTTGGTTGTAATTGAATTGCACCACTTTCCCATATTCGCTTTGGACACCATATTCATTAATCTTGTTAAAGAAATAGCTTTGGAAGCGTTTGTGGTAAGGTTGCCCAGATTCGTCAGCTAAAAGCATATGTTCTGGCGGCACTCCAAGGCCCAGAACTACTTGGTATGAACCAGTTTCATTTTCTTTGATTAAGCCTTTACTAATTCGGCTCTCAATTTCTTTTGCTAGTGCAAAAAGAGTCAAAATAAAAGCACGTTCACTTTTAGTTTTGTCCTTTTCATAAGGGGCACGTTCATTCAAAAGTGAATGATATTTGTTCCCTAGTTGCATCAAGTCAGCACTAAATGGATTTGGTTTATCATTTGTCACCAGTCCTGTTTTAAAAACTGTTGAGCGGCTTTTTTGGTTGAAATTACCATTATCAATTCCAATAAAGATTGGCATATTTGTTCTCCTTTTAAATTTTAATAGTACATAACCATTATATAACATTTTTGGGTAAGTGTCACTAAAATTTGAAAAATAAATTCATTTTTGGTCAAAATAAAAAAGAAGCTATAATTTAGCTTCTTATTTTTTGTATGCTTCATCCAAGACTTCTCGAATATAAGCACCTAATAGGTTGTTCTGATGAAGATGAAACAAGTAATCATCAAATCCTTTGAAATTTGTATCCCAAAGAATATTTTTGACTTCATATCCAGCTTTGACTAACTCATTATTTAAACGGTCTAAGGCTTTCATTACCTTTTCATTTTCAAATGAGTCCATATCATAAGCAACAAGAATTCGTTGAATTCCCATACCTTTGCGTTTTGCAATACGAAGAGATTCTAGGAGCGGTTTTTGATGGTTCACGCCGGGCAATCCTGCAACATATCGCCCCGTAAACCTATTGATAACATTAGCTTTAACCACTCCCTCCGTAATGATGAGCGTTTCTTCTGGGAAACCCACAAAATGAGGAGATGTCCTTGTAATTGGGCCACCCTCAGAAGTCGAAGACCAAAAGAAATATTTGAAATCTTTGTTCTCGCCCAAATTTTTAATTTGAGCACCAACAATTTCGTTGTTGACATTCTTAATTGGACAGAGATAATGCAAAGATTCATCTACATTCTTTGCTTGTGGCAAGGTCGTTTCAATTAACGCTCCTTTTCGGTAAATTCCGGGAATACAATCTAAATCACCATTGAATTTCTTCAACAATGTATTCATTGGCTTCCTGAGCTGGCAAGAAACAAAGCCATATTTCAAAATGTCCTCTGGTGTAAAACCTCTTTTTAATAGGTCTTCTTCCATTTTTGGACTACTTTGATACAGCATATTATCAAACATATATGAATAAATCTCATTCAAATATGTATCATGAGCTGGCTTTTTGGCTTCAGGGATTGCAGAAATCTTCTTTCGGTTTTCCTTGACCATCTCTTGAATGGCATTGCTCACTATCATATCTTTATTGTTTTGAGAATTAGATAGAGCAGACATATCTACTTCTAACCCTAAAAGTTCTGAGACATAATTCTGAGCTTTCTGAGTCATTCGTCCATTAGAGAACAACTCTTGATAAACAGATTGTTCATCTGCTGGATTACGAATAGCTTCTAGCAATTTCAAAGTTGCAAAGAGACCTTTACCCCTAAAATTGCAACGTTGACAATAAAACCTGTCATTTGGAAAATCTAGATATAATTTTCCATTTCTTGCAATTTGGAATCCCTCAGATTTTTTCTCACAGCCAGGAATTGGACATGTTACAGACACCTTTTTCATTGGCAATTCCAATACTTGAAAGGTTCTCGCCCACAAATCCTTGGTTGTCAAACCATTGTCTTCTAAGACTTTCTTAATATTCATTTTTTCTTCTCCTTTTTCTTTTTAAATAAATTATTGAAAAATAAATTTAATTACAAAGAATATTATAAAAAGAAAAAGTTGTTTTATTCTAAATTAATAGAAAATAAACAACTCCAACTTTTTATATTACAAAATATCTTTTGGCAAATAAATGATAACTCCCAATAATTCAATGTTTAGCTCATTATCACTTGGGGAGAAATAATTATATGAAAAGCCATCTTTCTCTAATTCAGATAGAACATTATTCAACTTATAGTCTTCATTACGGTTAATAACAATAACCGTGCTTGTTAATCCTGCTTTGGCAGTTTCCAAAATCTTATCCTTTACATAATGCTCAACCATAGAAGTTCTTGGCATTACCGATTTCACTACATGTTTGAAACTCATAATATATACTAAATTCTCCTGTTTTATTTGCTTACATCATCTATTATATCACATCAGAAACAAACAAAAAACACTCTATAAAAGAGTGTTTTATTTTAATTTTATGTGAATTTAAGCAACGTGGCCTCTAGGTTGTTTATCCCTGAAAGGAGCAATTGTCTTAACTTTACCTTTTTTACGAGCGTTTTGGAACAAGTCTTCCAAGAATGTATCACGTTTGAAGGCATCTGTATTAGATACAGCAATATCAACAGCAGTACGTTCGCCAAGAAGAATCATTTTCTTTTTAGCGCGTGTTACAGCAGTATAGAGAAGATTACGTTGAAGCATAATGCCATCACACTCATAAAGAGGCGTTAATACACAAGCGTACTCAGAACCCTGAGACTTGTGGATTGTAGTAGCATATGCCAAAGTAAGATTTGAAAAATCTTCATCTGTAGCATAGTAAACAGCTTCTGCACCCTCGTAACCAAAGTCTACTTTAGCATAGATGAGGTTGGTGCGTGGTTCTTTGTTCATTTCAACAATGATACCTACATCACCATTGGCCACTGTGTCTGTATTAGACATCTGCATGACCCTATCACCTTTTCTAAAGGTATAAACTCGATTAGAGCGTGAGTATTCACCCTCTCTAGCTGGATTAATTCTTTCCTGTACAACTGGGTTTACAGTTTCTACACAGATAATGAAATCATCAGCGTTTTGCTTTTTAGCCCTCTTAGGCAAAAGAGCAACCACATTGTTGCCGCCATAAATTTGGCAAGCATCAACATATGTGTCAACGATTTTGTTCAATCCGTCCTTGTCATAAGTAGTTGGGATTTGAGAGAAATCCTCAGCCATAGTAATCAAGTTGGATTGCCCATCTTTGATGAGATTGGCATTAGCAATGATTGATGAATCAGCTCCTTGACGGAATGTCTTAGTCAATCTAGCGACTCCAACAAATCCAGAATAAATCAAGTCAGCCAAGACAGAACCTGCTCCTACGGATGGAAGCTGTTCTTCATCCCCTACCAAAACTAGTTTGGTTTGAGGACTGAGAGCTTTCAGTAATGAATAAGCAATATTGATGTCTAGCATTGAACTTTCATCAACTACTACTAAATCAAATTTCAACTCTGTTCCCTCTGGCAAATCAATATCATCTGGCTTCAGTCCAAGTTTTTTATGAACTGTAAAAGCTGGACGGCCTGTTGATTCGCTCATTCGAGATGCTGCGCGGCCTGTAGGTGCAAGACACAGAACTTTAGCTCCGCCATTTTTTCTTTCAAAACACTCAATGAAACATTTTAATACAGTGGTTTTCCCTGTTCCGGGGCCGCCTGTTAAAATGCCATATTTATGATTTAAAAGAATTTCAATAGCTTCTGCCTGTTTATAGTGCAGATTAATTCTATTTCCTCTTGAAACGATATTAACCAACTCACTATAATTGCTTTGAGTTCTGTAGGGTAACATTGACATATACGTTTCATAAATGAAACGTTCTTTTTCAATCAATGCGTTTAAACCTACCAAACCTTTTTCCCAGTTAATACGAACAATTCCTTTTTGCTCAACAATGCGCAAAGATTTTTTGAATTGCTCCATGTCAAATGGGTTTTCTGGTGTGTGCAGAATAGACATAATACTTCTAACTAAACGCTGTAATGGATAATAGCTAGAGCCATTTGTCTCCATCTTTTTCAACAAGAACTCAATACCATAGGCATACATTGGTTCTTTTTGATTTGGAACATTTAAACCAACAGCGATAGCATGAGCCATCTCAAATGAAATTCCGGGAATTTCATAAGTTTTATACGGCTTTGTCAAAAGTATGTCTTTAGCGTTATCAACACCAAAAGCACTATTAATTTTTGTGATGGCGTACATAGGAATACCAATCTTGAGCAAAAGCGGTGCACATCCCTCACTGGCTGTTGCGTTTGCGATTGCGTCTTTAATGACTTCAATGCGTTTTCCGCTCATTCCCTTAATACGATATAACTCGTTAGGGCTGTTTCTCAGGACATCCATTGTCTTATCGCCAAATTCAGATAGAATTGCTAAAGCTGTCTTCTCTGATACACCTCTAACATTTTCAACTAGAAATCGTTTAACATCTATGATTTCTTCCAAGTCAACATCAAGCCTAACCAAATCTGCTTTGAACTGCCATTGATTGTACTTGTTTTTTACTGGAGTACCAATAACTCGGATTCGGCTCTTCTTGCGAGGAAGGCCATATCCGGTCACATCAATTGTATCTCCGTGGTGCAATTGTTTACCATCTGGAAGTGTAATAGACGATTGAAACAACTTTGCTCGAACCACAGAATAATCTTTCTTGTCTCCAGCTCCAAAAGTTGTTCTAAACTTCGGAAAGACTACAGAAAGAATTTCAAAAACAATGGATTGGCCTTTATTGTTGCCTTCCTTTTGTATCATTATGTTTTTCTCCTTTTCCTTTTTTGTAAAATAATAATTAATTATAAAATAAAATATCTACAAGTCATATTATAACATATTTTTGAAATACATTTTCAGTTTCAATTTTCTTTTTCAATTGGGATATAAAAAAGGCAACAAATTGTATTGTTGTCTTTTTAAAATTTTAGATTAATGAATCTCCTAGCATTTTAATTTTGGAAGAGCTTACTGATTTTGAGGTTGATTCAGCCAGACCTAATTGATAAATTTTTTCAAACTCATCCAAAAGACCTAGTTTTTCAGCTTCCTCTTTTGCTCGTTTTTGCGAAAACCTTGACTGTTTCTTAGACTTGTAGTAAACAGTCGTTGTACAAGAGCCGTCCGAAAGAATAATGCCACCTGAGCGTAGATTGTAGTCATCACCCAGAGTAGTTCCTTCTTCTTCAGCAAGTGTCTTAGCTTCCTCTACAAGAACATCTTGAATATATAAGGCAATTTCAGAATTCAATTTTTCAATTTCTTGAACAATTGTTTCTTTCTGAGATTTCACCTCTTTTTCAAAGTCTTTCAATTGCTCTTTATACATATTCAAGTTCAAAACCATGTTCATGAGGCCTGCATCTTGAATTTCCGTATAAACTCCTTTTTCAAAATTATCTCCTGATAATTGATAAAGGTCTTGTAGAACAACTTTTCCAGAAGCTCTAGTCAAGTCTGGTTCAGCATCTTTTTTTACTACAACTTCTAGGAAGTGCAGCACAGCCCCAATTGCTTGTATTTCAACATCAAGATTTCTTTCCATATGGACGTGAGCCAAATCAGAGTGTTCTAATCCCCATGCACAAAAGAAATCAA
>CALIWM010000333.1:0-7861 GCA_938046645.1 uncultured Gemella sp.
CAGATACAGTATTTTGAACAGGAAATAGAAAGCTATAATCAGAAAAAAGTTGACACTGATAAATTTCTAAAAATGATAGAGAAATATACAGATATTGAGGAACTGACAGTACCAATGATAAATGAGTATATAGAAAAAGTTGTGGTCCATGAAACAAAAGGGGGAAGAAAAGAAAAAGACAGAAAACAACAAGTTGATGTTTACTTTAACTTTATAGGCAACTGTCAAGTGCCACTAAAAGCTGATATAGAAAAAATGGCTTAAAAATGGTACAATGTTAGTGGCAACTAACTTGAATTTACATGAGGTGTCTACGTTTAAGGGAAATGGAAATACAAGAAAAAATAAAACCTGTTTTGAATGGCACTGCGGAAACAATGCTTCAAAGTTTTTATGCACGTGCAGAGTATTCACAGAGAAAGAAGCATAAATTCTATGATGCAAAAGCAGTAGAACTTGTAAATAAGATTGATTATGACTTTTCAACTGCAGCAAAAGATCGTACCATGAGTAGTGGTGTAATCGCACGCACACTCGTCTTTGACGAATTGGTCAAAGAATTTATTGGGCGAAACCCGACTGCTACAATAGTGAACATTGCCTGTGGACTGGACACAAGATTTTATCGTGTGGATAATGGTACTATCACTTGGTATAATCTGGATCTGCCTGATGTTATAAATCTCAGAGATCAGATTTTTTTAGAAAGCGGGAGAGTTTCATCTATCAGTGCGTCTGCTTTAGATCCAAATTGGTTCAAGGAAGTAAAAAACAGAGAGAATGTACTTTTTATTATAGAAGGACTGTCCATGTATCTCACTGCTGAAGAAAATGCCAAGATACTTTCTATCATTCATAAAAACTTTGACACCGCTACGGTCATAATGGAATGTATTGCAAAGATGTGGGTAAAACGAGAAGGTGTTGAAAAATCCATTCAGCAAACCGGAGCCAGATTCGTTTTCGGTGCAGACAGCTTTGATGATATAAAGAATATTGCTCAGGGGTTTCATAAGATTAAAGATGACAACATATTACGTGGTATGCGTGTTCTTATGCCTACATTAAAGCTAATCGACTGGCTTCCGATTGCGAGGAAGATCACGCAGAAGATTCTTGTTTTTAGTAAAGATTAAAGCAAACCACAGTTTGCATAACTAACAATTTTCTTTAAACTAACACAGAACAGTAAATCAAAAAAAGTTTACTGTTTTTTCTTTGCCCAAAAGTGGAAAGGAGAACACATGGAAGAGAAAAAAGAGAGCCTTTATTAAGGTTTAGGTTAATACACAAAATTATTTACAGATCCTTTTAAAGAGTTGAAATGGTGTAATGACATTCATTAAAGAGGCTCTTTGAAGAGATAGTTATACAACATTTCCGCAAATTCATTAATTACTTTTTCTTTGTTTTGTGTTTCATCAGGATAAAAAGCTAGTTCATGAACTATACTTTCCACAGTTGTATGAATTATAAATGATGCTGTGGAAAGGTCTTTTATCTTGAGATTTGGACTATAAAATTCAAGCAATGAGAGAATTTTATTTGTAGCAAATATGCGATAAGGCTTTTCAAGTTCACGAAAATCATCGCTTTGATAAGAAAGAGCCGTAATTTTCTTTTGAAACAATGTTAGATAACTGTGACTATCTAAGACAAATTTAATATATTTTTTAATTATTTCAAAGAATGAAAATTGTGATAAATCTTCTGGAATGATTTTTTCTAAGATATTTGAATAAAGATCTTTTACAAGCTCATCATAAATTGCTTTTTTATTTGGATAGTAGCTATAAAGCGAACCAATGGATACGCCTGCAGTTTTTGCAATTTCATTTGTACTTACATTTGCATAATCTTTCTCTGAAAAAAGGAGAAGAGCAGTATTTTTTATGAGTTTTTTTCTTTCGATACTTCTTTTTTGTTTCGGTATTCTAGTATTCTTTTGTTTTGATTCTTTACTTTTCATAACATCTCCAATACGCAACAGTGGGTATTAAATTTTTTGTAATAACGATGAGTCTCTCAATTAAAATCTTGTACAAATCTAGGATTTTACAGACTAAATTAATTAAACAAAAACCTTCCAATATAAGTGTATCATGTTTATAAAAAAAATCAAGAACATAATACGAGCGCCCACTCATATTATATTGACAAAGCAGTAAAAAAGAAGTATTATTAATGTGAGTTATAGCTCACATTAATAATACGCTTTAATCAGCCATATACTTGTAATAACAGGCATCTGACGTGATCAAGAGTAATGGGAAAACCCAATATATAGTTTAAAAATTATGTTATGCAGAAAGGAGAAAAAAGATGAGTTTTATTCGTTTTCAAAATGTAACAAGAGAATATAATGTTGGAAGCAATGTAATAAAGGCTCTGAATAATGTGAATTTGGAAATTAGACAAGGTGATTTTACAGTGATTTTAGGACCTTCCGGTTCAGGAAAATCTACTTTTTTAAATCTTCTTGGAGGTATGGATTATGTTACGAGAGGAGAGATTTATGTAGGAGAGAACAATATATCAAAATTTACCAATAAGGAACGCACTCTTTATCGTCGCAAAGATATTGGTTTTGTTTTTCAATTTTATAATCTTATACCGACTCTTACAGCTTATGAAAATGTAGATATGGTATCCAAATTATCTGATGTTTCCATTTCAGCTGATGAAGCATTAGAAATGGTAGGATTGAAAGACAGAGCAGAAAATTTGCCGTCTCGCTTATCGGGAGGAGAGCTTCAGAGAGTATCCATAGCAAGAGCTCTTTGCAAAAATCCTAAGCTGCTTCTTTGTGATGAACCTACAGCGGCTCTTGACAGCGAAACCGGGAAAAAAGTTTTAATTACGCTTTCTTCCATGGCAAAAGATTATGGACATACATTAGTTTTGGTAACTCACAATGCTGCAGTGGCACCTGCGGCAGATAGACTTATCAGACTTAGAGATGGTGAAGTCAGTGAAATTATGGATCAGAAAAATCCTATTTCTATGGAGGAGGTTTTCTGGTAATGAAATATTTAAATAAAAAATTTATTAGAGATATAATGCAACAGTGGAAACAGTTTGTGTCGGTACTTATTATGGCTCTTATATCGGTTTCGATTTACTGTGGAATGAGTTCAGTGTGGACTGGGATGGATGAATCATATACTGATTACAAAGAAAAAACTAACTTAGCAGATGCTTATATCAATGGGGTAAATATAAGCGATGAAGATATCTCAAATATAAAAAAATTGCCTTATGTAAATCAGGCTGAAGGATCAATGTTTGTTAAGTTTAATACGAAAATTGATAATGAAGATTCAGAGCTTTATATTAATTCATTTACAAGCAGCACTAAAAAACTCATGAATCCGCTCCTTAGAAGCGGGCACCCCCTAAAAGATGATGAAGAAGGTATATGGATTGACGAAGATTACGCCAAGATGCACAATCTGAAAGAGGGTGATAAGATTGTACTTGAGTTTAAGGGGATTAAGAAGAAAGTAAAGATTTTGGGGACTGTTCTCGATGCAGAAAATATATATTTTATTACTTCTTATGCAGAAACAGTTCCGGATCATAAACGACACGGTTATGCTTATATAAGTGAAAAATATATAAATAAAATTTTGGGAATAGTATCTTATAATCAAGTGAGACTTGATTTACTGGAAAAATCGGTTTCCAAGTCAAAGCTGGAAAAAGATATTAAACGGATAATGGGAGATTCTTTTTCATCAGTAGTCATGAAGGAGAATAAAATTTCTATCACTCAGGTTGATGAGGAAATAAATCAAATTCACAAAATGGCGATGCTGTTTTCAATTGTATTTATCTTGTTATCAATTTTATCAATTTATACTACGATGAGCCGTCTTATAAGCAATCAGATGGTTCAGATTGGGACACTTAAATCTTTAGGATTTTACGACAGACAAATTTATTTTCACTATGGAGCATATGGATTTTTGGTGGCTATCATAGGAAGCCTTGTTGGGGTGATTTTCGGATATACAGTGGTGGCAAATCTTGTTATGAATATAAAAAAGGCGACACTGACACTTCCTATATGGAAAAAATCCTTTGGAATAGATAGTATGATCTTGATTGTGCTGATTATTACGGTTTGTACCTTGGCTGCAATCATTACTACAAGAAAGGTGATTAAAAACAATCCTTCTTTTACAATCAAAGGGATGCTTGATAAAAAGTCAAGTGGTCCTGGAATATACAAAAAATCAAGATTGTCATATGATTGGCTTTGGACGCTCAGGAGCATTCGCATTCATCCAATCAGAACATTCATGAGTATAACTGCAATCGTGGGAAGCATTGTATTGATGGTTGCCGGTCTTGGTGTGTGGGATTCTCTTTATAGTTCATATCAAGATGTTTATAATAATGAATTCTGTTATAAGTATATTGGACAGGTATACGGAGAATCTTATAATAATTTAAGTCGCAAATTTAATTCTTTTGATGTTCAGTTTGCACAGAGTGAAACGGCTGATTTTTCTTTCCACGGAACTGAAAAATCGGGTTCTCTTTTAGTGCTTGATTCGGGTGACAAAATTAGAATTTTTGATGCAAAATCAAAAAAGAAAATCAGGATAGAAAAAGATGAGGTAGCAATTGCTTCTCAGTTGGCAGAACAACTTGATGTTAAAGTTGGAGATAAGATTGCATATAAGACTAAGAGTTCGTTAAACGAGCATAGGGTTACTGTTACGGCAATCGTGGATGCAAAGATGCCTCAAGGTATTTTTATATACAAAGATAAGGTAAAAAACTTTGAACCTAACACAATTTATATAGGAGATAGTGAAGCTTATGAACAAGCAAAAAAAGAAGAATCAATAAGCAATATAATATCTATAAAAAAGCAACAGGACAACATGAAGGAGATGATGGATAGCGTTCATTCAATTATGTATATATTGATTGTGGCAGCATTTGTATTAAGTGTCGTTATTCTATATAATCTTGGTATCTTGTCATATCTTGAACGTTATCGTGAATATGCCACAATGAAGGTCATAGGATTTAAACATAGTGAAATTATGGGAATGGTATTTAAGGAGAGTGTTCTAAATCTTTTGACTGGATTTGTTATAGGAATTCCTTTGAGCAAGCAGTTCTTGAAGTTATATATAAGAGTTGTTTCCATGGATAGTATGGAATGGACTCCTATTATTGCTAAAGACCATTTTTTGATAGTTATATTCTGTGTTATAGGATTTTCTGTTTTAGTCAATTTGGTTGTTTCTATGAGAATAAGAAAAATTGACATGGTTGAAGCGTTAAAATCTATTGAATAAGGGAGACGGTGAATATAGGGGTATTGTATTAGAAAATAATTAAAATTTTTCTAAATTAAATAAGTTATATAGTATTTAGGTAATAGAAATAAATCCTATTGCCTATTTTATGTATGACGGGCATGCCGTCAGTCTGTGGTGAAAGTCCACGTAGGGCGTAGTTGCCGACGAACCTCATAGCAACTTGCAAGGTTATCACCGTGAGGTGATGGCGAGAAGAAGCAATAGCGAAATCGTAGCCTGACGTACAGAAACCTAATATCAAGGCTTACATAAAGGATGAGTGGGCCGTAAGTCACAAAGTCCAAAAGGCAACCGTAACTTATGTAAGTAAATTAGGCAGGTAGACGAGGAAAGACTGACGACTTATCCCGTGAGGTCTCACAGAGGGAAAACCTAGTAACAACGAACTGTGAGAAGTCAGCAGAAGCCATAGTAGTGGAGAAGTTTCTGTAATGGAAATGGAGCGAAGGGCTGAACAATTCTAAAAGTCAAAGTGACTTAATCAAACTGAGTATATAAGTCCGACGAGAAATATAGTAGCAAAGACGTAACGGAGTGAACATTTCACAGGAGCTAGGGCTAGTATGTACAAAAGAAAATTAGGAAAGTGAGACAATCTATGGGACAACTAATGAATCAAATATTATCCAGAGAAAATATGAAAATGGCATACAAAAAGGTAAAAGCCAATAAGGGTGCCGGAGGCATAGATGGTATAAGCATCGAAGATGTTAACAAATACCTCAAAGAAAACTGGATAGATATCAAAACCAAAATCCTGAAAAGGAAATATAAACCACAACCAGTACTCAGAGTAGAAATACCAAAACCAAACGGTGGAGTACGAAATCTTGGAATTCCAACAGTAGTAGACAGAATCATAGAACAAGCAATTGCTCAGGTTCTAACACCAATGTTTGAGCCACAATTTAGTGAACATAGCTATGGATTTAGACCAGGTAGAAGAGCACAACAAGCAATAGTAGAGCTACTAGAATATCTAAATGATGGATACACATACATAGTGGATATTGACCTAGAAAAGTTCTTTGATAACGTACCACAGGACAAACTTATGTACCTGGTAGGTAAAACGGTGAAAGACCCAGATGTAATATCTCTTGTAACTAAGTATCTAAGAGCAGGAGTTATGGTAAAAGGGAAATACGAAGAAACCACTATAGGAACTCCGCAAGGAGGTAACTTATCCCCTTTGCTTAGTAACATAATGCTCAATGAACTAGACAAAGAGTTAGAAGCACGAGGCTTGCACTTTGTTAGATATGCAGATGACTGTATAATAACCGTTGCAAGCAGTGCAGCTGCAAATAGAGTGATGCATACGGTCACATCGTGGATAGAGAGGAAGCTAAGCCTTAAGGTAAATGCTACTAAATCCAAAGTCACAAAACCAACAAGGCTCAAGTACCTAGGATTTGGCTTTGTGAAAATGAATGGAAAATGGGAAGCCAGACCACATAAAGACTCAATAAACAAATTCAAGAGAAAGCTCAAGAAACTAACATATCGTTCGTGGTCAGTGTCTATGGACTACAGGATACTGAGACTAAATCAGGTGATAAGAGGATGGATAAACTATTTTAGGATAGGTAAGATGAAACAAAATATGACTAAAATAGACAAACATCTTCGTAATCGTATGAGGATAGTTATATGGAAACAATGGAAAACTAGCAAGAAAAGGATGTGGGGACTAAGAAAGCTAGGTGTACCAGAGTGGATGGCGAGACAATCCGTAGGATTTACAGACCATTATCAGGCGGCAGCCAAAACAGCGGGACTTCGCAAGATAACAAAAGAAATCCTCGCAAAGCGAGGACTCATTAGTTGTTTAGATTATTATTTGAATTGAACCGCGGAGTGCCGAACGGCACGCTCCGTGGTGTGAGAGGGAGGAGAAAGTCCTCCCTACTCGATTGAATTAGACTAATATGTTTATAATAAGCAATCGATTAAATAGATAAAACGCTTTTAAAGATTTTTATTTAGGCTTAACACTATAATCTATCTCATACAAGTTGTAATTTTTTATAATTGAAATGAGTTTATCAGCGTATATTTTTTCTCCTTTAGCATTTGTAGTAGTTGCATAACCAGCATCTTCAAGTGCCTGAGCCTGGGCACGATAGGTATTTTTTTCAAAAAGTCCTGACTTCAGATACCTCTTATTTTTCATCAAAAAATTAGACCTATCAGTTACGCTATCCGCCCAAGAATTATATTTTCTAAAGTATGCATTTACGTGGCTGTTATAGTATTCCTTAGTATTAAATAATACCTTGTCACCATGCCATGAGGCATCTGCCTTTATACCATAAAGGTTGTTGGCATTTTTCGTTAATTTAGACCTACCCCAATTTGACTCTAATATGGCCTGGGCAATTGTTACAGAAGGAAGTAGGCCAGTTTTTCTATACTCAACAATAGAAATTTCCTTTAGACTATCTATAAATTCCTGGTTACTCCTATTATTTTCTGTCATAATTTTAGTATCTATATTATCAAAATAACTAAATAAG
>CALIWM010000334.1:0-7299 GCA_938046645.1 uncultured Gemella sp.
AAATGCTAAAGATTGAGCTAAAATCTTCGGGATGGGTAAAATTATATTTGAATACTTGTGTTTTAATTCCATTATCCAATAAAAGTTTAGTGTCAAGATATTTCTCAAGAGAATTTTGAGATGTTAAATATATGTCTTCGTGTACTTCTGTTATTAAATCAATAATCCTCTGACTACTCTTAGAAGATATCAAAAATTCCGAGCTCCGGTAAATTTTGATATCTTTTTCTAAATATTTTAGAATCTCCACTAACATTTTATAATTTAAATCAGCTAAATATCTATACTCTTCCTTCAGAACTAAATTATATATATCCATAATATCTTCAATATAAGGTTGATGGCTATACAATTGCTGAATTGTCTTTTGATGTTTTAAAAGACATCTTTTTCCATAGATTTCCTTCTTATTAATTAATGTTTTTGCTCCCTTTCTTTTAACGGGTACGGTTAGTAAAATATTTTTTCTATTTGCATAATCAAATACATAATTCCTATTTTGAAAATCACCTTTGCTAAACTCCACATCATCTAGAATAATATGAATGTTACTTGATAATATTTTAAAGAGTAATGGTCCCCAAGGTAAATAATGGGGTTGATGAATACTTACTGTCATAATTGTTCAATTATCCTTATGAATTCGTCTAACGTTTTTTGAGAAATATTACTCAGTAACTCATCACTGATAACAATATTTAATTTATTTTCCAATAAAACTACTAATTCAATTATTTCCATAGAATCCAATTGTTCTGATAATTTTAAATTATCATCAAGTACCTGTATTCTGTCCTCATTATCAAATATCTCATTTAAGATAGAAATTATTTTACTTCTCATGACAACCTCTTTTCTTTTTTCCATTATTATATAAAATATCAGTTGCTTCAACTTTTATATAATATTTCGGAATTGCAAAACGTGGTAATGTAGTTTTAATGTAATCAAAAAATATAGAAGTGTTCAGTTCTGAATTTGAAACATAAAAACACCTAAGTATTCCCTTATTATCAACCTCTACCACTGTACTTTCAACACCAGGGATTTTCTCAACCTCTGATTCAATAATTTCTGCTGAGTATTTCTCACCATTTATATTTAAAACATTACTATACCTACCAATAATTTCATAAATACCTTGTTCATTCATCACTATTATATCTTCTAATTTTACAGGTTTGTTTAAAAATTTTAAATCCGCACTATCTTCACCCTGTATTATTGTAGTAAAATTACTTACCACGATAGCTTTTTTATCGCTATCTATGCTCAAGTCCACAAATAATTTTTGTGATAATTTTGACCCATTGTCTACTCTATTTATCCAAATAACTCCTGACTCTGTTGTTCCATATTGATCATATATTATTACTTTATTTAACTCTGAAATTTTTTTATGATTTTCTAAACGGCTTCCTGCAGATATTATCATCCTGTCACCTTGTGTATTCTGTGCAATATATGCAGCATATCTCGGAGAAGTAATAAAAATATTTTTTTCGTTCAAAAACATATCTTTATTCAATAATTTTATAGTCATTGGTGACAATATATTTGGTATTTTCCCAATAATAGTCGAAATTATTATGCCATAAATATAGCCAAAATTATGTGATAATTTTACATTTATTAGTATGTTGTGCTCACTATTGATATTTAAATAATCACTTAGTATCTTCCCCTCTTCCAGCAAACACTGCTCGTTCTTTGTGACAACCTTTGGAGTTCCTGTACTTCCACTGGTTAGAAAACAAACACATGGAGAAATACTTTTATAAGCTTTATAATATTGAAAATTGCCTGTAACATGAAACGATAGTTCTAAATTATTATCTCTATAAAGTAAAATTTGAGCTCTGAATTTAGTCGCAAATTTCAAGGCATCCTCCACGGAGTAATCAGATGGAATTATCAAACGATTAATACCCAATTTCGAACACAACAGTTCTAATCGAAATAGATCAATATTATCTAATTGTACTGCTATCCTCTGATATTGAGATAAAATAGTGCATAAAACTCGAAATTGTTTCTCATTTTCTTGTATCCACGAAATTAATTCCACACTAAAATGGGATACTGCTGTATCATAAATACTCTCATATACTTCTATCATTATATATAGCTCCAATTTTGGCTGCTAGTCTTCTATCAACGATACTGTCTCCCCAATATTGAACAGTATCATAAGTATTTATTCTTATGATATGCCTTAAAACATTCTGAATTTGCTCAGGGTTTTCTTTATCACGATCATCAGAAGTAAAAATAAAACGAAAATAATTCGGAAAAAATTTATTTAATAAAGCTTGAGTCGTAACATAATCCCGCCCTGTAAGTAATATAGTATTTCTAAGATTCTTAATAAACACTTCAGAAAATAATGGAACTGCTTTATCTATATTTTGTATAAAATATCTCTGATATATCCGAACTGCCTCACTAAAATCAATTTTGTTTTGTACTAAATGATAAATATTCTTTTTTAAATCCCCCCCTAACTTCACATTTTTATTCAATATAAATTCCTTTTGAACTGCTCTTAAAGCCAAGAGATGAGAAATACTTGTATCTATCAACGTTCCATCAAGATCAAATATATGATATTCCACAAAAATGTCCTCCTTGATATATTTTAAGATGCAAAATAAAAATTTAATGCTGGTCTCAACATATTAGCTAGAAATAAAGATCCTGTGCATTGTCCCATACATAATCCTACATCTAATATTGCTCGCCTATTCATTGCTTCTAAAATATATTTATGACCAGGCTCTACAGAGTATGATGCAAAAACAAGGAAATTCCCTACCTCACTGTCTAAAAGATAGGCAATATATGCAGCAACACTAGTTATGTAACCATCAATAAGTATCAGGCACTGCGACTTAACTGTTTCTAATATAAAAGCAACCTCAGCAACTATCTCAAAACCTCCAAATTTTCTCAAAATATTATTTATTTCTTTATTAGAGAAAGTATAACCCGGCAACTTCTTATAATTATCTATAAGTTTTTGAAGAATATTTTTTTTTAGTTTTAACTTATTTTCAGAAATTCCAGTTCCTGAACCACAAACTTGTTCTGCGGTTAATCCCAAAAGTATCGCAATAATAACTGAACTAGTCGTCGTATTACCTAATCCCATCTCTCCTAAGCAGACAATATCTGTCTGCTCATTAATATATTTCTTAGCACAAGCACGGCCCACATCTATTGTATCTAAAAATTCAGAAGTGGTCATCGCATCCTCGATAGTAATATTTCTAGTACCTTTTCTAATCTTTTTACTATCTATATTTTTCCAGGTCATATTACTGTTTACACCAACATCTATGACTTTAGGAGAACAATCTATAATTGAAGAAAAGTAATTGATCGGGGCTTGTCCATTATCAATTAATTGATATACTTTTTCTTCCGTTACACTATTATAATTAGAAACACCAGCATCAATAACTCCATTACTAGATATGAATAAAAGAACTTCAATATTCACACGCTGGTTAATTGAGCACTTCTTTAATCTTCTAAAAATATATATAGCTTTACAAATCTCATCAATATGTCCCCAAGAACCTGGAATTTTTACCAATTTATTTTCAAACAATTTAAATTCTCTCGAAAACCTCTTTTGTAAGTCCATCGACAATCCTAAACTCTTCTTCATTTAGCAATTTCCTTAATAAAATTTTCTAATTTCATAGCATACTTAATATTTGAAAAATTAGCCCTAATATACTCACTAGCTGCTTGTACATCATGGGTATTTTGTAATCTTAACCTATAGATAATCATATCAGCCAGCAGATCCACATCAATAATTTCTGATTTTAACATATCAGGAGACAGCGAACTGACAAATTCTTTGGGGCATATCTCCTTCAATGATTTGACATCTGTTGTGACCAAAGAAGTTTCTAAAGCCATATATTCGGCAGCGACATAGCAAAATGATTCCCAGAGCGATGTTACAACTCCAACTTTAGATTTTTTCATTATTCCTAAAGATTCTTCGCGAGAAATATCGCCATGAAACTTAACGACTGAATCAATCTCCAATTTTTTAGTCAAATTTCTTAAATTAGGTTCCTCTGGTCCCACTCCAATAATTGACAATCTAACCTCAGGCATTGATTTTAATATTTTGGGCATTGATTTTATTATATAAGCAACGCCTTTCTCAGGGACTAGTCTTGCACAAGTAGAAATTAAGTATGATTCCTTATCAGATACCGTTTTTTTTATATTCTTAATTTCATCGAAATCTACACCTAGATGTATAACTCTTGACTTATTCAAGGTAATATTTCTCATATCTCTTCTTTGCGCATTGCTTATAAAAACTGTATGTTGACTCTTTGCCAATACAGATTTTTCAAAAGCAATCAAATCTTGTTTATCGCCATATAAGCCATTTGTAACATAATGGTTAGTTTTATAAAATTGACTTTGAGTTTTAAAATCTTGTAAACATATCAAAATTATAGGTTTTTTAAAACGTTTACTAGCCAAATATGATTCTGGATATGAAATTATGTCAGGAACTATAATACAGTCCGGATCAAATTTATTAATAACACTGCTGATTAGCCTAAAAAATTCAACTGAGATCCCCTTGCTAGTTCTATATATCTTTTCACATTTCATATCATATATATCAGGATTGTAATTAAATTCAAAACTAGAAGTAGTCACAACCTTAACACTATGTCCTAGTGAAATCAAACCTTTGTAAGTATTTAAAGCAACAGTGGCCGTTCCTCCTATCTTATTAGGAGGAAATTCTCTACTAATTATCAATATTTTCAAAACAAATTACCTCATCAATCAATCTATTAGTATAGTCTGATAACTCATTTGGTGCATTATAATATAACTCATACCACTTATTACATTGCTTTAATGTCTCTAAGAAACTATATTTCTTAATACAACCTAATTCCTCTTCTATTTTTTCAGTTGAAATTTGGAGGTATCGTTTATCATAGCCAAAATCAGCTATACTATAATTTATAATTTCTAATATATCCAACATATCCTTAACTCTATGGATTTTATTATCTGCTGTGCCTCCTACATTATAACAATAAAAATTGGTATTATTAATTTCTAGTCTTTCTACTATGGCTCTTATAGTCCGCACAACATCCAAAACATTCTGCCACGGCCTAACAGCATCTATATTTCTAAGTATTAATTCTCGATTACTAAATTTATGTAAAAAAAGTGAAGGTAATATTCTAGAACTATGTAAATCACCTCCTCCTAGCACATTTCCCAAACGCAAAGTATAGATTCTCTTTGTCTGTCCTAGAAGTAAATTAGCATATGTTTCACAAAGAATCTCTTGAATAGCCTTAGAAGAAGAGTACGGATCAGCCGCACCAAGAGCATCTCCTTCGGAGAATAAAAAATTCTGCTCAGTATTTTTATAACATTTATCTGATGTAGTACAAATAAATTTCCTTGTGTCTTCTGACTTATAAAAATAATCCAATACATTTAATGTCCCCACTATATTGTTGGTCAATGTTTTTTCTGGTAAATTTATTGAATCTGACACAATAGGACTAGCGGCCATATGTATAATAATTTCTGGTTTTACCGTTGTCAAAAACCGATTAAGCCTATCCTTATCAGTTATATCAAAAATTTCTATCACACATCCTTTTAAAAATATTTCATTCCTTAACTTATTATCTTCCATATCAATACCAAAGACTTCATATCCATATCTAGAAAGTAAGGAGGCTAACCAAGCACCAATAAAACCAGCTATCCCAGTAATTAATATCTTCATTTTTGACTAATCTCCATTTCTATGGCATGAAAATCTTTTAAAGAATCCATTGAAAACCAAACTCCTCTATACTTAATTGCATAACATTCTATATTCTGAACCAACAAAGGCAATATATCCTTCTCAAAAGAATCTGCAGAATTAACAATGTTATTTTTTACCATATTTTTTAAAAAAAATATACCTCCATTTATCCATTCTTCACTAAATATAGGTTTTTCCATAAAAGTTTTAATCCTATTATTAGGGGCTAGTCTTAGGAGACCATATTGTGATCTGTTGGGAACCGCTAGCATACACATTTCTTTATATTCTTTAAAAACACCCCAATCAATGTCTGAATAAATATCACTATAACAAATATAAATGTCATCTTCTATACTATAATGTTCAAAAACAGAAGAAAGTCGCTTCCCTGTTCCAACATCTACCGGTAAAACATCTATATAAGCATTAATTTTTATGTTATCAATGTAACCACTATAGTGATAATCGTCAATTTTTTCTAATAAGTTATCAAAAAAACTTAAAAATTTTTCATACTTGTACCCTGCACAAATATAAAACGAAGTTTCCCCAACTCTTATAGCTTTTTGAATATTTTTTACCAGAAGACACGTACCAGCCACTTCTACTAGTGCTTTCGGACAATTTTGAGTAAGCGGTCTAAGACGCTTGCCAGCACCACCACATAAAAAAATTACGGACATAATCCCAACGCCTCCCTCCAATTTTGCATAAGTGCTTATATTTATTATATTAATTTCTAAAAACTTTAAAATCTCAGCCTTTGAAGTAAGCGCTTTCTTTCTAGGGTTAAAAATACACACTCATTACCTCTAGTCATTGCTAACATATATCATGCAGTGCATTATTCATTAAATATAAATATCAGGCCATCTTTGTTTAGTAAGCGCTTTCTTTTTTGCGTTACAATAATGATTTCACAAGATTTGCCTCTATTATAATCAAAATAAATAAATGTGTCAAGAATTTATAGGCACTTGTTTGTGGTCGAATTTTGTAGAAATGGCAATATTTATAGTAACAACTAAGGCTATTACGTGAAATATCCCCAATTCGTGCAAATTCTAGTTGTGTCATGTCATGTGTCTTTCGTAAAGATTTGATATGGTCTCCAATCAGGGAAATTTCTTTTTACTTGATAATACTATCATATCATTTAGAAAATTAAAAAGACTGATTCAAAATCATTTGGGGCTATAGTTCTAAAATTGAAATTTTTCGTGCTAATTCTATGCAATCTTGATTTTCTAATAAATTTGTACTTATTTCCTTCAACCTATACTAATCCCCCATTGTTTCAAGTTTGTAATTAAATCAAAAGTATTAGATATGATTTAAAAATCGTGTTTTAAGCTCTCGTTGACCAATATCATAGTTTGCTATTTAATTTTTACTAAAAAAATCATTATACAAATCAATCTACTAAAGATGAATTTATGGTATACTAATGATAATAAATTGTTATC
>CALIWM010000335.1:0-5306 GCA_938046645.1 uncultured Gemella sp.
TTATGATTTGTGCAATCTTTGGTATTCTAATCTATTTCTTCAGTATAACTATGATGAAATTCGATGAATATTTATTTGGTAGAAAAATTAAAATCTCATCTTTAAGAAGGTTAAGGAGATAAGTATAGTGAGGCTAGATAAATTTATTAGCACAACTACGACATTAAGTAGAGCAGAAGCGAAAAAAGTTATTAAAAAGGGAATATTAATTAACGATAAATTAATAAAAAGTCCTGATTATAAAGTTGATGAGATTAATGATCAGGTTATTTTAGATGGAAAAAGGTTAGTTTATCAAAAATATGTTTATATTATGATGAACAAGCCGCAAGATACGATATCTGCAACAGAAGATGCGATTGAAAAAACAGTTGTGGATATTTTAAAAGAAGAAGATCGCATTCACAAAGTATTTCCTGTTGGTAGACTTGATAAGGATACTGAAGGACTTATGTTGCTGACGAATGATGGAGAGTTAGCACATAAATTAATATCTCCCAAAAAAGATGTAGTAAAAAAATACTATGTTGAGGTAAGTGGAGAATTGAAAGATGAGCATCTTCCAATTATTGAAGCTGGTGTAACTCTAGAAGATGGATATAAATGTAAGGCTGCTAAATTAGAAATACTAGAAAGCAGCGAGCTTGAAAGTAAAGCAAATATATACATAACTGAAGGAAAATTTCATCAAGTAAAAAGAATGATGAAATCATTAGGGACAACGGTAACATATTTAAAGAGATTATCTATTGGTAGTTTAAAATTAGATGAGAGTCTAAAATTAGGTGAATATAGATATTTAACAGAAGAGGAACTAAATAAATTAAATAAATAACGGAGGGATATATAATGAGTATAGATTTTAAAAAAGAGGTTCTTAATCATAAGGAGGACCTACTTAAAGATTTATTTGAGTTATTGAGTGTACGTTCAATTTTAGGAACAGATATAACTGAGGAAACTCCATTTGGAAGTGGACCAAGAGAAGCATTAGATTTAATTTTATCTTTTGGTGAACGTGATGGTTACAAGACTAAATTAGTGGAAAATAAAGCTGGACATATTGAAGTAGGTCAAGGTGAGGAATTATTTGGTATTCTTGGTCACGTTGATGTAGTACCTGTAGTAGAAGCAGACTGGACTAGTCATCCATTTAAACCAGAAATAAGAGATGGAAAAATATTTGCTCGTGGGTCATTAGATGATAAAGGACCTACAATGGCAGCTTATTATGCGGTTAAGCTATTAGATAAACTTGGTGTAAAATGGAATAAACGTGTAAGAGTTATTATTGGTAGTGATGAAGAAACTGGATTTAGATGTGTTGAAGCGTACTTTAAACATGAAGAACAACCAGCTTCTGGATTTACGCCAGACGCAATGTTTCCATTAGTGTATGCTGAAAAAGCAAGAGCAACTTTCGATCACAAATTGAAATTTGTGGCTGAAGATGGAAACTATAATTATAAACTTGTTAAATTTAATGGTGGTCAAGTTTTAAATATGGTTATTGCCAGTGCAAAAGCGGAATTAGTTGGTGAAGTGTCAGATATTAAAGAAAAATTTGAAAACTTCTTAGCGCAAGAAAAACTAGAAGGTGAAGTTACTGTTGAAGATACAATTAAACTTGCACTTAAAGGGAAAGCAGCACACGGTTCAACACCGCAATATGGAATTAATGGTGCAACAAAATTAGCAGAATTTTTAAGTACATTAGGATTAGATAATAATGGTAAAAACTTTGTAGATTATATAGTAGATAAACTTGCTAATGATCCATTCGGTGAAAAATTAGGAATTGATTATTCTGATAATGAAATGGGAGAAGCTACATATAACTATGGTATCCTAGAATATAATTTAGAGAAAAAAGTTGGTATAGTTTCAACGGATTGTCGTCATCCTATGAAGTTTGATTTAGTAACTAGACTGAATGGAGTTAAGGTAGACAATATTGATATTGAAGTTACAAGTACTAAAGAAGCACACTATGTACCGAAAGATGATGAATTAGTAACTACACTAATGGATGTTTATAGAAAGTACACAGGTGATACTGAAAATGATGCGTTTGTATTAGGTGGAGGAACATATGCACGTTGCCTTAAAAAAGGTGTTGCATTTGGATTACTTTTCCCTGGAAAAGAAGATACTATGCACCAAGCAAATGAATATTTAGAAGTAGAAGATTTATTATTAGCTACTGCAATTTATGCAGAAGGAATTTACAAGCTTTGTTGTGAACAATAAATTTTATAAAAATATTTATTTGATATAATGTTGATTTTGTAAAAAATAAGATAATAAGCAATCTCAAAGATATTAATTCTAATTTTTGTATATATAAATTATAATATCTTTGAGATTTTTAATTTTAGTTAAAAAATAGCATCTTGAAAAAAATGGTTAAAGAATGTAAAATATATAGTGCATTATAATTTTTAAAAAGAGATTGAAGAAAGGAGCAGTATAAAATATGTCTAAAGAATATTATCAGATGGGCTGGACTTTAGATGATACATATAACGAAGATTATTTTTGTTCAAGAGATAACCAACGTTACTTTATTAAAAAAAATACTACTCCGATGATAGCAACTCTTTCTGCAGAAGGTATCGTACCTAGGTTAAGATGGACTAAGCGAATTAGTAATGGAGATGTATTAATCGCACAAGATTTTGAAAATGGTAGAACGTTAAATACGGAAGATATGACTGATAGACGTATACCTGAAATTTTGAAAAAAGTGCACGGATCATCAAAATTAAAAAAAATTATGAAGGCTCAAGGATACGCTGAAGAAACAGCAGCTAGATCGCTTAGTAATTTGAAATCGATTATTGCTGATGACCTTAGGAAAAATAGTAATATTGTTGATGCATTAAATTATTTAGAGAAGTGTTTACCAGATGATGATGTAGAATATACACCTTGTCACACAGATTTACATAAAGATAACTGGTTACTTTCAGATCAAGGAAAGTTATTTTTAGTAGATTGGGAACACTCTATACTTTGTGACCCCGCTATTGATATTTCATTTGTATTATATCGATACATTCCACAAAATGAATGGAATGAGTGGTTAAAAATTTATGGACAAGAACCGACAATAAAATATAGAAATAGACTAAAATGGTATATAACTTTACAATCTGTCATAATGATAGTTTGGTATCATGAGAAGAAACAATTATCAGAAATGAACTCATGGCTAGTCTTTTTAAATAGTATTTTTAACGATTTTATATAAGCATTAAGTAGGAAAATCCTAATTAATGCTTTTATTTTTTTTATAATAGGTGTAAAATAGAAATAGTTGCGTAATTTATTCGTATAGAAGAAACTAATATTTGAATATATTATGATAAATGAAATTAATGGAGAGATGGAATGAGTATAAAACAATATAAATTATATCTAATAGACTTAGATGGAACTATTTATAATGGTGATAAAAAGATAAAATATGCAAAGGAGTTTGTTGATTATCTAAATACTAATAACATAGACTATTTATTTTTAACTAATAATTCAACTAGACAACCTAAAGAAGTTGCTGAGCACTTAAAGAATTTTGATATAGATACATCAGAGGAGCACGTATTTACATCAAGTGATGCTACTAAAATTTATCTTGAAGGTAAGGGATATAAAAATTTATATGTAATAGGTGAAAGTGGATTGAAAAACACTTTAAGTTCATTTAATCAAAAAGAAAATGAAGATGGTGTTGATGCTGTTGTAGTAGGTCTTGATAGAAAACTTACATACGATAAACTTGCTACTGCGGCAAGAGCTATATTAAATGGAGCAGAACTTATTGGAACTAATCCAGATACTCTATTACCAACAGCTAATGGATTTGTACCAAGTAACGGAGGTCAAGTTAAGTATCTAGAATACGCTACTTCTACACCAGCTACATTTATAGGAAAACCAAGTAAAATCATTATGGAAAGTGCTATGAATCTATTTAGTTATAGCAAAGATGAAATTGTAATGGTTGGGGACAACTATGATACAGATATTATGTCTGGTATTAATGGTGGAATAGATACAATTCATGTTCAAACAGGTGTTACAAGTGTAGAAGATTTAGAAACTAAAGAGCATAAACCGACTTATTCTATTAAAAATTTATTCGAACTAGTTAAATAAAAGGAGAAAGCATGATTATTAAAACAGAAGAACAATTACAAAAAATGAAAGAAATAGGTTTCATCTGTGCTACTATTCGCGATGAAATGGTCAAAAAAGCAGTGCCAGGTGTTTCAACAAAAGAATTAGACAATATCGCTAAAGAATTATTTGAAAAATATGGAGCGAAATCTGCGCCAATTACTGAGTACGATTTTCCAGGATATACATGTATTTCATTAAACTATCAGGCAGCGCATGGAATACCTTCTAGTACAAAAATACTAAAAGATGGTGACCTTCTTAATATTGATGTATCAGGTTGTAAAGATGGTTATTATGCCGATACAGGTATTTCTTTCGTTGTTGGTAAGGTAGATGATCCAATGAAAGAAAAAGTATGTGAAGTAGCTAAAGAAGCTTTTTACGAAGGAATCAAGCATGCTGTAGCAGGAAGAAAAATAAACCAAATTGGTAAACATGTACATAAAAAAATAAAAGAACATAAGTTGGAAGTAATTGAAAACCTGACTGGTCATGGAATCGGAACTTCATTACACCAAGAACCACAACATGTGTTTAATTATTTTGATCCATGGGATAATCTAATCTTAAAAGATGGTATGTGTTTAGCTGTTGAACCATTCGTTTCGACAAAAGCTAAAACTGTAGGAAACTCAGATAGAGATGAATGGGAATTAGTAGCAAATGATGGTTCATATATTGCTCAGTATGAACATACGATTGTTGTCAGAGAGAATGCTGAACCATTAATATTGACTAAAATTGATTAATTTTTAATGGAAAAAGTTGACAAGTTAATAAAAATGTTTTAAGATACTACTTATTATAAAATTATGGAGAGAAAAAAATGGCAGAAAATTTAGTAATAGTCGAATCTCCTTCTAAGGCAAAAACTATTGAAAAATATCTAGGGAAAAAATATAGAGTAATATCTTCAAAAGGTCATGTGAGAGACCTACCTAAAAGTAGAATGGGAGTAGAAGTACTAGATAATGGAAATGTAAATGTTGATTACATTTCTATAAGAGGGAAAGGCGATGTAATTAAGTCTTTAAAAAAAGAAGCCAAAGGAAAGAAAGTATTCCTTGCATCCGATCCCGATAGAGAAGGAGAGGCAATAGCTTGGCATATTGCACACATTT
>CALIWM010000336.1:0-5118 GCA_938046645.1 uncultured Gemella sp.
TTTTGGATTAAAATACTCCACTACAAACCCATCTTCTTTTTCTAAAGTATATCCAGGGATTTCAGCTACAAATTCTCGTCCTTCTTCTAAAGTCTCACATACGACTAAATCCTTTTGATAATCACTTTGATACAATTCCAATATAAGCATTGATCACTCTCCTGATCTTTTTTGTACTAAACATTTTTATGCTACCGTCAATAAGCCAATCTCTCAACATTAGATTTTAAGGCTATTTCTAAATTTATCGTTGCTCTTGTAAAAATACTGATTTTACTTATGTTACATCTAATCTGTACACTCAGTCTTTGCAAATCTCAATTAGGCTATTTTATAAAACTATTCTCTCACTTAAACATTTTCTAAAAGTAAGATTCTATTTACATTCTCTTGTCCATTCATATTTCGCGTTTTATTTTGAAGAATATCAATATTCTTTATTAATTATATACATTTCAAAAATTTTAACTGAGTTTCCTCTAATCCTCTCGTATATATAAATCAATATCCCATTGGTTTAATTCAACACTTTGTTTAGTAAAATCTGTTAAAAATACATGAATATTATTATGTGCATTAAATTGTTGTATTTCTTTTAAATGTTCCTGTGAAACTCCAACAACAATAATATTACATTCCTGCTCGAAATTTTTATACTTATAATCTTCAGCCAATTTTTTACTTGAAAACAGTAAGATCTTATTTGATAATACGCTGTTTTTTTCTATAGGTGTTTTACCATCTGTATTCATTAACATCCAAAAAGGATCTCCTATTGTATTGAAATCTGGTTTTAAGTACCTAGTATATTCAGACATAGCAAAAGTATCAAACTCATCATATTTTATCAATTTAATTCCATTATACTCTGATACTTTACAAGCACCGTTTTGAAATTCACTTTCTGCAGAAATAAATACACCATTAATACCACCAATATGCTTCAGTTTGTAATCGAAATTTCTTAATTCACTAACATTGATTGAGTTTTTCCAATTTTTACATTCTATACCAACTTGATAAAATATACCAAAGTGCTCAAATGAATAAAGAACGTCTATTTCATGAGTCGCACCATCATCACCCACCATCTTAACTTTCGTTTGGATTTCTGCATTTATTCTCTCTTTCTTAGAAAGTAATAAACAAATATTTTCAACTACTTTTTCAAAATCATCACCTTTTCTCATCTATTCACCTCACATATACTTTTCTAATAAGATTATAATCTACAATATACATTTTTACATTATAGTCTATTGTGGAAGAATTTTGTTTACTTGGTCGAACAAGACCGAATTTATATGGCAAAATCCCCTTCTCTGCAAGAGAAATCAAAAATACTAAATGACGTTGCGAAATACCAAATACATTGTACCCATTTTGTTGTTTACAGTATGCCTCGGCAAGTTTTTTTGATGTAAAAAGTGGCAAAGCATTCTCTTGAATCAAATAATTCCCTGTATTATTTTTTGTTCGTTCATCAATTTGCATCAAAGTCCAAAAAGGATCACCAATATCATTTTCATCAGGTAAAACTTCTCTGATAGATTGCAAAACATTTATTCTCGTTTCTTCCATAGTATCAAAATAAATAGTTTGAATATGTTTATTATTAGCAATATTCAATGCTTCTTCATCTATTTTATCGTTGTAATATAAAACTCCTTTAGGAAAATAACCTAAATCTTTTAAGAGGTTATCGAACTGCCATACATCTTCAGCTTTTACAATTTTGTTATCTATTATTTTTATAACCGTTCTTTCTAAATTATTCATCTGAACAAATTCAATGTATATATCTATTTTGTGTTCAATATTTTTCCCTTTAACTCTAATATTTTTAAAAAGTTTAGGATTGATTAAATTTTCTCTATTTATCCTATACTCGTATAGAGAGAATATTAAATCAATCAGCTCCACTCCATTATTTTTATTGTTTCCGTTATTATCTTTCATTTGATTCTTTTTACAAAAAATATTTTTGAAAAAATTCATTATTATTACTAACCTCCTTGAATATAAACTGGAAATCTTAGAGAATATCTGTTACCACATTGTTTTTTCTCCGACAGTTATCGTATAATCAGTTATTAAACTATTCTTATCAATTCTCTCCTCTTAATCACGACTGCACCTTCACATGAGATTTTTAGAATATTTGAAAAATTATAGATTTATTCAAAATCCATTGATTTTTCAAATATTACAACATTTCTATTGTTTCAAGACTATTTTTTTCAATCTTAGTAAGTGAAATCCAACACATCAACGCAACATATTAAACATTCGCAGTCATCAGGAAAATATCCACATCCTTTTTAACGATAACATAAGGTTACCATTAAAAAGTGATACCTCGACAACCTGGGATTATACTTAGATGGAATCCACTCTTTCTTTGATAGACAGGTTATGCGCTCTGTGCGAAGGACTCCTTCCAATGCACATGGCGCGTTCTTTATTGTATGATAATAACGAAACCACATTATTCCTGAACTCTCATCGACTTCGTATTGCCGTCAAAATAACTGCACCACAATTTCTCCAGGTTTAAGTCATCAAATCCATGTCTCATCATCTCACGAACGGCTTCTGGTGTAAGCCCCTGGCCCCAATACAGAACCCCTACCAGTAAGCAATCTCCGCCTCAGTTTCAGGAATCCCTATACCACTTGCAGGGCCAATCTTCAATCCAATACTACCCACTTACTGCATAGTTTCTTTAAAACTACGGCATATGCCTCAGGTGCTGAAAGCACACTTTTTATAATCTCTTTGCTATTTTCAACACTGGTATGTATCGGCCATCCTGTAATCGGACCAACCTCTGGATTACTGGCATATTGAAATAAATCATTGGCATCTTTTTCTTTCCATGGGCGAAGAATCAGCCTTTCCGTCTATAAAATCATTTTTTCTCCTTAAATTCCAACTGTTTATAAAATTGCTCAAGATGAAGGTTTTTACGATTTGATTCTTTTTATCAACGTTTATACTTCAATGTGTGGTGCTAGCGAACTTCCAAATTATACAACGAAAGTATATACTGTCTTGTACCAAACGCCCTATTTAAAATAAATGTGTAAAATTATTTATTACTAATATAGTTAATCATTTACTCCAATAACACTAGGCTCTGTATAAACTAAAAATACAAAGTTACCAATAGTACCTTTTCTCACTTAGATATTGTTCTTTTTGTTCTCTAGAATTTTCATGATTTCTATTTCCTAGTAATTCATCTGATGAAGAAACTATAGGGTCGATCCAGTCAGCTTTGGATCTAATCCAATCAATTTCCTCTTTACTAAGTTTTCCTGCTATCTCTAGTTTATCAGCCATCAATCTTAAATCATTTGCTGTTTGAAAATCTTCTAGCATATTGAGAAGAGACATTGTCCGCTTCTTCTCTTCTTCGATTCTATTTTGTAATTTTCTTTTTCGCTCTTGTTCTTCTTCGTATAGTCTTTCTCTCTCTTCACGTTCAAGGCGTAAGTTCTTGACTTTATAATACTCTTGGTAAATTAAAACAATTATTTCTGGGATTGATTGTTCAAGTGTGAATTCTTTAGTATCTTTAATGTATTTACCATCTATTATCTTAAATCGAAATTTTCCATTTGGTATATAGTCATACTTCCTTATTCTTGGTTTATAAGCATATCTATTAAACTTAACACTATCATTGTACTCTGCAAGTTCTTTAGCTTCTTCTTTTGTTAATTCATGACTTACTTTGTCTGTTGATTCTATAACATCAAAACGAACAATATCCTTATCAATTTGAATATCCAATTTTGAAGTTACATTATCACCGATTCTTTCAATTACAGTAAACAGTATATCTAAAAAGCGATATAAACGAGGAAGTGAATTTAGTGAAATATTTTTTACAAATTTAGGTTCTTTTAAATCATTATATCTGTGTCTAGAATCAAAGTAAGGATAGGAAGCAGCTTTTTCCCTCTTATTCCACTCTACAATTTTATCTCTTAGATCAGCTACAGATTTATGTAACCTCTTATTTGGAGACTGGTTTAGATTTGAAACTGTTTCAATAATACGCTCTATTTTATCGTCCTCTAAAAATGATAATGAACTTCTTATACTAGTTGTATCAAGTTTAACAGTATCTTTATTTTTATCTTCCGAAGTCTCCTCTTTATGTTTAGTAGGTTTTATTCTATTGTTCTTTAGACTTTTTCTATCAATATTAATTTCATTTACGTCATTTTGTGGTAATGGAACGATAAGTTCACTTAAGTCTTGTCCAGTATTCTTACGATACCAATAACTACCCTTTGGAATTGGGATTTCAAATTCTTTACATTTCTTGAGTAAGTCAGAATAACTTAAATCATATTTCAATGAAACTTGTTTCGCACTTATCTCCCAGATTTCTTCATAGAGTTCTTCTCTAGAAAAGGTCTTTATCATCTTCATTCGAAACACCTTTACCCTTATACTTTACATCACCATTTTTATATTTACCAAGCGAAAACGCAAATTCAAAAACTTCTAATTCTTCACTTCTGCATTTTCGCTTAATATAAAAAGTAAATCTTGTTTTAATCCGTTAAATTCCTCTATAATTTTATCTAAACTAGTTTCAATATTCTCAACACGGATCTCTGATAGCTTACCGTGATTGTATGAAATCATTCTTTCAGCAATAATATGATATGACCAACTCTCAGTGAAACGTCTGTCTCTTTCTTCGTTGTGAATAGCAAAACCAATTGGAAGAAGATTATTTCTAAGACCTATAGCAACTGCCTGTGAACTTATACCTAAATAATCACCAGCAATTTTTAATGTGATTTTATTTAATTTTCTAATATCTTCGTCGGTATATTTCGGCATGTTAGTACTCCTTTTTTTATAATTCAAGTTGATGATTTAATAATCATATCAATTGTTTTCATACTTTCTACTTTCCTAATCCACTTTCAAATATATAGCGTTTTCATTATTTTCTTAACCTATTATATCATTATTCCAAACAAAAAACTGCAACTTACTCGTTGCAGTTACACAGATTTATTTCTGTTCCTTTTAGAAACTTATATTTTCATTTTCAGGCATAGTAAAGACATCATTTTTTTCAAAATAAGG
>CALIWM010000337.1:0-3125 GCA_938046645.1 uncultured Gemella sp.
CAGCTATTCGATTATTATATTCTAGCGCAATATAATCATTATTAGGTAATTTGAAAAATTCAATATGAAAGAACCTTTCCTTCATTCCAAATTCTTTAACAATATTTCTACCATACTCTTTTAGTTTAGGATCAATTTCTCTAGAAATTATGTTACCATAATCCAAACTATCGTTTAATAAATCTAAAGTAGGTTTCGTATAATAAAAGCTTGTTTCAAAAACAACTTCACCTTTAGAATCGATTAGTCCATCATAGGTGCAAAGAATACCATTATCTACATAACTTTCAATGAAGTACACAACGTCTTGGTTCCATTGATTTTTAAAATTTTCAACATCTTCTTTTGAGATTAATTTAAACGTATTATTAGCTCCTACTCCGTTATCAGGTTTAGCAATTACTGGTAGTTTAATATCTTTTATCATTTTTTCAAGTTCTTTAATGGTTTTTATAGCTCGCCCCTTAGCAACTGGTACTTTAGCTTTAATAAATCTTTCTTTCATTTTCGATTTATACTTTGTAAAATCTAAATTTTTAGGTTTTACTCCTGGAATATTAAATTGTTCTCGTATTAGTGAATCCAACGTTAACCAATGCTCATTATTAGACTCAACCCTATCTATAACACCGTGTTTATAGATTAAGAATGCTACTCCTCTTAATACTTCTTCATAATTTTCTAGATCATTTACTTTGTAATATTCAGTTAGGGAATTCTTTAATCCATCTGTAAGATCATTATAATTTTCACTACCTATTCCTATTACTCTAACTCCTTTTTCAACCAACTTCTTAGCGAAACTTTCCTGTGAAGTCGGAAAATTTGGTGATACTAATAAATAATTCATAATAATCCCTTCTTTCCTAATTTTATTAATTAGTTTACCATAAACTTTACTAATTTTCCAACAAAAACATAAAAAAAATATGAATCATCTTCTCAATGTTCGGAAAATGATTCATATTACATTTTATTCTTTTACATTTACAGTCAAGTTTTGTAAATATGTTTTAAATGATGAGTTAACCTCTTCACTCAATCCTTTAGTAGCATTTAAATCCACTGTAATTTCTACTTTTTCATTATAAGTTTGTGTCATAATTATATTACTTAATACACAAATATTAGAGACTAAGCCACAAAACTCTACTTCTTTATAGTCACTGCGTGAGATGAATTTCGCTAGGTCTATGCTTCCGAAAGAAGTTTTATTAAAAACTTTCTTAGCTTGTTTTTCATATCCAGCTACTTTTCCATAGAGATTATGACCTTCGCTATCAATTATACAATGTTCAATAGGTAAATGTTTACCTTCTCTCGTTGTAAGATAATTAGTATAGTGTGTATCTTTTGTGAAGATTACATCTTGACCAGCTTTTAAATACTCTTCAATTTTGTTGGCTATTACTTGATCAAGTTGTTCTGCTGTTTCAAATCCTAAAGCACCGTCTACAAAGTCTTTTTGATAATCAACTACTACAAGTAATTTTTCAGTCGTATCATGTTTTAACAATACCCTTAGATATAATAAGAATGCCACAAATGCTAAAAATCCTAAGCAATAAAAAATAATATCTGATTTAAATTTCGGATTTGTTCTTTCATCTAACGCTACAAACTTAACTAAAACAGCAGCATCTATCAATAACAGAGCTAGTAGATATTTCATTCTTTTTCTAAAATATACAGCAAAATCTTTTGCGCCTAGTTTTTTATAAATTAAGTAGATAAATAATGCTGCTATTGCTAAAATGAACAACATTGTTCCATACTTATATAGTAATTTAAATGCGTGAGGTGCACTTGGTCCTAATACATATCCTAGTGTTATAAACACAACCACCCAGAATACTCCACCAATTGTTGAATATATATGGAATTTTTTAGCATCTATACGTGAAATCCCAGAAAAATATCCAAGTATATGTCTTACACCTGGTAAGAAATATGCTATAACTATTACAATATTTCCAAATTTATTAAAAAATTCAGCGGCCTTTGTCATCCTATATGGAGTAAGACCTATATACATACCATATTTATCAACTGCTTTTGTTCCTAATCTTCTACCTACTTCGTAAGAAAATTGCATTCCTATTACCGTTCCTAGGGCACTCGCAATGATCATCCCTAAATAACTACCGTGATTATTATAAGCCATAACCCCGGCAACGACCATCATTGTTTCCCCTGGTAGAGGTAAGGCTGCAAATTCCAAGATAAGCGAAAGAAATAATATAATATAAACGTGTTCAGCTAATAGTTTAAATAACATTTCCATATATAAACTATTCTCCTTTTTATTTATTTTCTAATAAATTATATCATATTTTACTTTTACTTAAAAGCTAAAAAGGTAAATTCTATATGATATAAATAATATTAAAAATTATCTTATCACATAAAACTAACAACTAGTTTAAATATTTACTATCGTACCTATAGTAAAACAATTTAATAAAAAACTAGAGTCATACTTAAAGTAAAACTCTAGCAACTTATTAATTTTTATTTTCTTTCTTCGATAACTTTTACTAAGTCTTTGATTTGAACGATGTTTTCTGCGTCTTCATCAGAAAATTCAAATCCGTATTTTTCTTCAATATCCATTACTACATCTGCAACATCAATTGAATCAGCATCAAGATCTTCATTTAATCTTGATTCTAAAGTAATTTTATCCGCATCTATTTTAATATACTTAGTAATAATTTCTTTTACTTCTTCGAAAATTGCCATTAATTTGTTTCTCCTTTTTCCATCGTTTCTATCATTATACCATAAAGTTTTGTTTTGTGTATTTGTTTTGCTTGTTGAACTGCATAATATAATGCATTTTCATCAGCTGAACCATGAATTTTTATACTTGGTTTCTTAATACCTAGTAAGAATGCTCCACCATATTCACTATAATCAAATTTTTTCTTAAAAGCTGTGATTCCTTTTTTCACCAATAAAGCAGAAATTTTTGTTATGAAGTTTTCTAGGAAAATACCTTTAATCATTTTTCCTAAAGAACTTGCTACACCTTCTATAGATTTTAATAGGATATTCCCAGCAAAACCATCAGCAATTACTATATCATATTTATGTTCAAGAATTTCTCTTGCTTCAATATTACC
>CALIWM010000338.1:0-10858 GCA_938046645.1 uncultured Gemella sp.
GTCCGCAAGGACGTGCCGGTTCGACCCCGGCCGCCGGTATAAAATAGCATTAAGAAACGTTGATAATTCAGCGTTTCTTTTTGATTTGGTCAACTTCTGGTCAGTGATTCTATTTTTTAACTAAACTCGTCAAAACTGCACGAACTTTGTTATTTTCAATATCAGCTTTTTCTTTTATAAGATGTCCATAAGTTTCAGTTATTTGTTTAATATCTCGATGCCCCATTAACTTTGACACTGCCCAAATATCAACACCCATTGCTAACATTGTTGAACAATACGTGTGTCTCAGACCTGTACTTGTCATATTTTGAGGATGAATTTTTAAGGTTTTTAAAATTTGTTTTAAATGCTTGTTCACTCCTGCATTTGTTACAACATTATAATTCAAATCAATAAAAATCATATTTTCCTTATTTGTAATCATCCCATTTTCAATGAATACAGTTTGTTCTTGTTTTAATTTTTTTAAAATTGTTAACGTAGCATTATCAATTGGTATTGTACGGATTGACTCTTCTGTTTTAGCGTTTGCCCACCGTTTTCTTGCTGTATCATATCGTTGATAAGTTTTGATTTCTGAATTTTCCCACAAGATACAATCCCATGTAAGACCCGCAACCTCTCCTGCACGCATTCCGGTTTTCAGTTGAATCAATAGTAAATACGGTACTATGGAAGTTGCTAAATCAAGATTATTTTCTAAATATGTTACTAATTTTTGATAATCTTCAAAGCTATGAATGTATTTTTCATCTTTTCGCTTCTTTGGAGGTCGTCCTGAAAGAATTACACCCTCAGTAAAATCTTCTATATTAAGTTTATCTCGTTTTGCAAACACAATCACGTTTCTAATTTCCGCATTCATTCTACTAACATTATCACGACAATTTGTTTCAGCGTACTTATTTATAAAAGCCTGATATTCACTCGCTTTGATTTTTAAGGCTGGTTTGTCTTTAAAATATTCCTTGATAAACTTACCACGCAATAAATGTTTATTAAATGTAGCCTCTGCTTTTCCAAGAGGTTTTACAGTCAATTCTAACCACTTTTCCCATAGAGTATAGAATGGAATGTTTTTATCAATTATTGCTCCGTTAATCACTTTGAGTTCAAGGGCGAGTGCTTCAATTTCTGCTTCCCTTTTTGTCTTAAATCCTGAATTTGAAGCAACTACCTTTTTATTTTTATCAAAAATTCTATAATCCCATAAATTCTTTTTTCCTCGTTTTCTGTATGAAACTGACATGATTACCTCTTTCTAAAAGACGATAACCAAGATATTATCTTGATTATCGTATCATAAACTAAAAATTTCTGCAAAATTTTCTTCAAAAAATTGTTTCGTTTTGCTAGCTAAGAAGTAGTACCGTCCACCCTGATTATTTGGATATTTCACAAAACCATCCTTGTTTTTATCAATATCAATTTTTGAGCGAATATCTGCACGATAGAGAACATTTTCTAATAACCACGGTCGAGATACTGAAATCATCTCTAAAACCTCGGATAAGCTCATATATTTCCCATCTGAAGCTTGTGTTTTTAAGTTGAGATATTCTTCTTTTTCAACAATGATATGTGTGGCAGGTAACTTTACTTCTAAATTGTCTATTTTGATTAAAATCTTATCTGTCATATAAATTTTTCTCTTTCTATGATAAAATAGAAGCAGAAATAGTATTAATTATTTCTACTAGTTTTAGTTATCGCTACCCTTGCTTTGGTCGGTTGGGTTTGTAGCGATAACTTTTCTTTTGCTATCAATATTTTTTTCTTTCTTAATTCTTTCCAATATATCTGAAGCAATTTTTCGAAATTCTTCTTCATTTTTAACGCTACTTAGTGTATACGTTTGTATTTTTTTGAATTCTTTTTTCGCCTTTTCTTTTAAATCCCGATTTGCATTGTAGTACCATAATTCAATATTAATTCCTTTATTTTTATCATCATGAATCATTTTGATTACAAATTTAATTCTTCGCATTAGCTGATGATATTCTTTATTTTTTTCCCCAAACCACGAATCACACCAATCCCAATAACTATCAGAATTTGTGATAATTGTTAAGTCATTAATAATATACGCATCTTTAAACCGTGAACTTAACTGAGTTGCTGAATCTGGTTCTAGTATCTGAAATAACTCTCGAAAAGTCATACCACAACTTGCATCTAATTCATTGATTACAATTGTTTTTTCTCCTTTATAACCTGAACCTAAATCAAATCTTTTTTTATTTATTGATGGGGTATGTGCTCCTAACCTATCATGTTCTTCTGCAAGTAAACGTGCTAGATATGATTTTCCTGTTCCCCCTTCAGCTTGAATATAAATACCTGTATGATTCCGTTCCCCTTTGCTCATTCGAATAAACTCCTTCTGAATAAATTCTTGTCTGTTTTCCTCAAATTGTCTTTTATTTGAATTCCACGCTTTCTGTGCTATACGTTGAGTAAATTGCTCAAACAATTGTTGTTTTGCTTCAGTTGTAAGTAAGCCTTCTTCTGAGATTAGATAGCTTAATTCTAAACAATAATCGTCTATTTCTAGACCATTGTCAGCTTTTTCTTCGCTGTGATTTTTGATCTTTCCCATGATATCATCGATATAGTTTGCATTTTCTGATGAAATAACTTCTGCCACCTCGTACGGAAATTTGTGTTCTTCCATGTTACGTTCGTTGCGATGTGTAAGATATCGGCATGCTTTTATCGAACTACGAACAAATTCTAAATTTTGTTCTCTTGAAATTGATAGAGCCTTTAATACTGATGTGTAAGTATGAGCATGTTTGAAATCAATATAAAAATGGGCATGTAATGCTTTTAAACTACCATCATCTTTTAAATCTTTATCATGAAAAATAATATGATACCTATCATCTTCATTTTTACAATAGTCTTTAATTCGTTGAATAACTGATTCACGAAAATCTTTTTCAGTTAATTCTGAATTTGTATTATGTTCATATTCAAATGAAATTTGACCAAAAAATTTTCTTTTTCTATCATTTTGATTAATTTTCATAAAAATCCTTTCTGATTTTGACACAAAACAAAGAGTGTGTGTTGATTTTGAGTTGTTGTGATATGGTTTGGATGAGGACGCACAGACGGAGAAAACTGTGCGTCCTCATCCAAATAAACATCATACTTTCTTGACACATCACAACATAAAGTTCTTATTCATTGGACGTGAATTGTTTAAAACTTATGGTGCTGGTGTACTTGCTTACCTTCAGTAGCAGTACACCGCACTATTAACCATCATTATTTTTAATAGGATAGACTTCACCAATATTACATTTAGCAACAGATGAAAAATTTTTACCTTCAGGGTCTCTAATAATATCGTTAAATTGATAATCTTTATCTAAATAATTTAATTCCTTTTTTATTTTTGGGAATAATTTTTCAATAATATCAGCACTTTCATTGTTTAAGGGCAATCTTCCATTTAATACTGCACAATCTTTATAATAAGTGACAGTCAATGCTTTTAATGAACGATTGGCTTTCTTTACAATGACTTGTTTTGTATTCAAATACCGTGAAGATTCTTCCATTGACGGCTCTACATTGATGTGAGTACAATAACGACGAATTTTCCTAGTAGCTAAATAAGATTTGATGCCATTGATGAAAGAATCAGAATTAGCACTTCGAGATATAAAATCTGTACCAATTGTTATTAATAAGACAGAAAATGCACTTACTGTAATTAAACGCAATATCCAAATAGACATTACAAAATAATAGAACGTTTCTAAGTGAATTTGAATAATTAAAAACGTAGCTAAACGTTCAAAAATAAAGAATATTAATGAAATAAAAATTGTAAAATTTATTACATTATATTTATTGAAATAATTTCTCATGTACTTTGTTCCTTTCTAATAGTGTATGTTGGCGTCAAAAGTGGCATAATCTGTGTTCTATGTTCGCTATCTGTATACTTGATGATTCCTGTACCAATTCCGGAGGGTATTACAATATTTTCTACGTTAAAATTTGGCAACAAAAATTGGCAAGTGTTTGCATTTATTTCACCCAAGATAAAAATACAATTGATTTGTTCACGTACTGCTGTATTACCGCCAAAAGCAGTCGCATCAAAGCGTTGACTTAATAAAATTAAACTAATATTCGTTTGTCTACCCAGTAAAGCTATTGTTCCTAATAATTGAGAAAATGCTTCACGAGCTTGTTTTGAACTGCCTTGAACTAACGCTAGTAATTCATCTATTACAATATAAATACGTTCAAATTGTCTATCTGGTTTTTCTAGTAATAACTCTTGCCGTTCGTATATTTTGTTTATGATACGACCAAGTAATTCATTAATTTCTGTAATAAAACTATTTAAGTTAGAGCCTTTTTGAGGTGAAAAAACTTCAAGTTGAAGTTCTTTAGCTAATAAATAGATATCTGATAATTTAGGATCAATACAGACGATTTGATTTGTAATTGATTTTAAACAATAAATGAGATATTGAACAAAATGAGTTTTTCCAGAACCGCTGGAGCCACTTATTGCAACATGAACAACTTTTGTCATATCAATTGAAACATTATTTGACATTATAGGAATATGCTTTTCTGATACTTTTTCTTTAATAAAAGTTTGTAAATTATCTATTTTTAAGCGATTTGGAACCCCATCAATCCAAGGGAAGAAGAATGCTCGTGCTTGGTTTTCATTTTTTGTATCATATGAAACGAAATAAGCATTATTTTGTGCCAATAAGGTCTTGAAAGGATATAAAATACCAGAACAAATTGCATATAGTTCAAAGTATAATTTAGCATCAATAGAGTAAGATACAGGCAAGTTAGGTATAAATAAGAACCCCTTATCGTTGCTTAGAACCTTGATGTCAAATGAATTTAGATAGGATGACTCATCATTAATATCTAGTGCATTATTCAAATTTCTTAGAATGAATTGAGCTAATTCGTATTTATTTTTGCCAAATTCAACTACATCAGCAGAAGTTGCTGATGTAGCATGAGTTTGACTTTTATTCATTAGAAAAGCCATCAGTTATTTTCCTTTCTTGATACTTGATGCTCTGAAAAAAAGCTGTCCGTACTGATTTTCAAATGCTTCTAACCCTTCAAATTCAACAACATCTCCTATATCAATCTTAGATAGGTCTGGTTTATCTTCAGGTAAAAACTTGACTTTGAAAGGATTGTGATTGTCAGTTGCAACGTAGACTTGATAACTTTGAATGTTATCCGTACGTTTCATTTTTTCTTTACCATTAACAAATTCCCCAGTTTTTTCAAATTCGAATTGAATTTCTAGTTGTTTACCAACTAATTTCACAACTTCATTTGAAAGAGCTTGTTCCGCGAGGCTAGCACTGTAGCCGTTAGTTTTTTTAAAAAATGCCATGAGAGAGGCCTCCTTTTTTGTTTAAATTTGTGGTAGCTTTTTGTGATTGCTACACTATAATCGTAACAAAAATAAACGATTGAATCAATACAATATCGGTTGTATAACCGATTGTGTTTTAATCGATACCATCTAAAATTTTGACATATAGAGAAACTAGTGGTATAATAACATCGTTGAAATAACCGATTATATGGAAATTTTAATCGATTGCAAAAACGGAGGATGTGTAATGTCAAAAAATTCAATTAAAGAAAAAATTTATAAGGGTAAAAGATATCAAACTAGTGCGTATTTAAGAGAAAAGTTGTTTTTGTCAGCAGAAAGATGTCGTTCAATTTTACAGGGTTACGAACATAATTCAGAACTAGGAGAGAATCCTAAATTTTATAATGAGAATATTATTAAAAGTATTATAGATGATTATTATAATGATGAAGTAAAATATAATGCACTTGAAAAACGTAAAATTAATCAAGAAAAAGAAAGAGCTAAAGCAGAAAAAATATCATTTGAGAATTCTGAATCTGAGCTAGTAGATGCAGGTGAGTGGGTACTGGTTAATCGTAGAATTGAGAAAGAGCTTGTATCTACGATGCTGAAAAATTTGTTTTCGGCTCTAGGACTAGAATTTGATTTTGAATTATTTTATAAGGATGTTGAAAAGGTAGAAAAATATAAATTACATGTTGGAAACTACGGTGTAGTTCGTCCGCTTGAAATTATTGATGCAGAAAATAGATTATTAGGAAACGATGCTTATTTGAAAAAAAAATAAACCGCTGATTTTTATCAGCGGTTATTTATATTGTTTAATAAAGTGGATATTGCATCAATTATATCTGTTTTTTTTGATTCGGGAAGTTGTTCAAGTTGATTAATTATATTTTCAATTTCTTTGCTTTGAATTGGAAATTCGAAGTTGAAAAAAGTTTTTTCGTCTACTTCAAGAGCAGTTAGAATTTTATTTAGTGTTTGTATTTGAAAATTATATTTTTCGTTTTCGATATTGTGAATATGTTTAGAACCCAGCCCAGCTAATTCTGAAAGTTTCTCTTGACTTAATCCTTTTGAAAGTCGTAAGTATCTAATTCTTTTTGCAATAAATGTTTGTAAGTTATTTTGATTCATATTTTTTACCTTTATCTATTATTGTAAAGATAAAAATTATAAATAATAAGTAGCACAAACTACACTAAATATAACCAAAAGTGTTGAATATTGTACTTGTTGATGATAAAATAATATAATGAAACTATAAAAAATCTATCAGTCAGTCATAAAAGGAGAAATTGATGAAAAAATTGCAAATTCTAACAAGCACAGCAGTTATTGGACTTGTATCAGCTGGTGTGCCTGCATTTGCTCAAGAAGCTAATTCTGATGTAGATACGGCAACAAGTGTCAATGAACCAGCTCTTGTTGAAAAGCCTTCTGTTGAAAAATCATCAGACGTAAAACCTGCACTTGATGCTCAAAAGAAAGTTGTTGAACAAACTAAAGAACAACTTGCTGAAGCACAAGCTAAAGCTGATGACGCTAACAAGCAAGTGTCTAGCGCTCAATCAGACGTGACTGATGCTCAAGCTAATGTTAAACACGCTGAAGAAGTTGCTTCTAAAGCTACATCTCAAAATATTGAAGCTAATCAGAAAGACCAGAAAGCTAATCTTGCTGACCAAGAAGCCAATGCTACAGAAACAGCTAATACTGATGCAAAAATTGCAACTCAAGCTGACGCTGTAACTAAAGCTCAAACAGACGTGTCTAGTGCTAAACAAGCTCTTGATGAAGCTAACGCTGATGTTTCAGCTAAAGAAACTCAAGTTCAATCTGCTAAAGATGCAATTTCAGGAACTGGACTTGCAGAAGCTGAAGATAAACTTGAAGAAGCTAAAGCTCAAACAAAAGGCGCTCAAAAGAATGTTGAACTTGCAAATGACGCGTTAACTGATGCTAAGAAAGCTGACCAAAAACGTCAAGAAACAATTGATAACGCTCAAGCAGATGTTGATGCTAAAGAAAATTTAGTTAATAAAACTAAAACTGAACTTACATCAGCTACTGACAAAGCAAATAATGCTACAACAACTCTTAAATCAGCTTCAGATAAACTTGAAACTGCAACAAAAGCTTTGGGTAGCGTTGATATTGTCAAAATTCCAGATTTGACTCAATTCAAAGAAGATATCGCGTCAGGTGATGATGACTTCATCACTGACTCTGGTGCAACAGCAATTGAAAACACTAAAGTTTCAATTGGTAAAAATGCAAAAGATGAACCAGTTGATATCGACAACCTAACTCAAGCGCAAAAAGAAGCTATTTCACACTTGTACGTTCAAGGATTGAAACAAATTCGTGAACAAATGAAAGATAATGTGAAATATACAGTAACACCAAAAGAAAACACAGGTGTTACAAAAGAAGCTATTGATTTAGCAACTCAACGTGCTCAAGAATATAAAGAACGTGGTAAGAGCCCACTTACACACGGACATATTGGAGCTGGTGTTGAAAACCTTGAACGTCTAGGTTCAAAAGATAATTTCAAATCAATGTACGACCTCAAACAAGCTGTTGTTAAAGCTTTGCTAGGTACATCATTTGCAGATGCACATGCAAATTGGGGACATTTGAAAGCAAACCTTGATTTTGCATCTAAAGTTGGACTTGATATTGCAAACATCAACGGTGACTACTGGCTAGTAATCGCATTTAGCGGTGCAGGTAAACCACTAACTAACCCAACAAATGCTGATGCAATCCAAAAAGCTTATGAAGATGCTAAAGCTGAAAAAGATACAGCTCAAACTGCTTCAGAAAAAGCAAATGACGCTCTTAAACAAGCATCTGCTGACTATGCTAGTGCATTAGAACTTAAAACTTCAGCTGAAAAGACATTAGCTGACGCTACTGCTACACCAATTCAAACACAAGTTGCTGAAAATAACTTGCGTCTTGCAAAAATTGCTCTTGAAAACGCAGAAAAACGTCAAGCTGAAGCTCAAAAAGCAGTTGAAAACTTCTCTGCTGACCTTGCTTCTAAGAAACAAGCTCTTGATGATGCTAAATCAGCTCTTAAATCAGCTCAATTACTTAAAGAACAAAAAGTTCAAGCTCTTACTGATGCTAAAACTGAACTTGCTCAACAACAAAATAAACTTGAAAATCTTCAAGCTCTAAAAGCCAAATTGGTTGAAGAAAAAGACCGTTTGGTTACAGAAGCTAAAGCTCTTGCTGAAGAATTAAAAGGTTATGTTGAGAGTTCAGAAAAGCTTGCACAAACAAAAGCAGAGCTGAAAGAAAAAGAAGCAAAACTTCTTGAAGTTAAAGAAAAAGCAGAAAATGCAAAAAATAAAGTTAGTGCTATTAATACAAAACTTGTTGAGGAGCAAGCAAAACTAGCTAAGCTTCAAGACACGTTTGACAAGCTTCAAGATTTAGAAGAAAAAGCAAAACACAACATCGTTACAAAATTATCTGATGGAACAATTGTTGCTGTACCTAAAGCCACACCAGTTTCTGAAGAGCGTCCTAAAATTGATATTAAAGCACTAAAAGAAGCTATTGCTTCAGGTAAAGATGTTGAAATTGTTGATGGAAAAGTTATTGTACGTGATACAAAACCAAATAATGTTGAACATCCGAAAACAAGCAATGATAAATCAAAGCAGGCGTACACAAGTGATAAAAATGTGACTATTGACAACAAAGGAAATGTTATCGTAAATGGTCAAACATACACAAGTCAGCAACAAGCATCAAGTAAGCCGATTTATTCACGAGTAGAACGCGCAAAATCATTGCCAAATACAGGCGAGTCGTCGAGTTTTGCAATGTTGGTACTCGGTGCAATTCTTGGAGCATTTGGACTTGTAACGGTACGTAGAAAGAACTAGAATAATAAAAATCTTCTTATTTTATAATAGGAAGATTTTTGTTAAAATATATACTATAAGATAGAAAAAATATGAGGGTTAAAAAATGAGAACTCCTAAGAGATATACTGATTTAATTAAGAATAAAAAAATAACAAATCAAATTATTGCAGAATGTATATATTCTGTTAATAAAAGAGCAAAAAACTATCGAGATAAAATAAAAGATTATAAGCAAGGTGGGTTCTATAAATACAAAGAAGATAATATTGAAAATGCAAAGGAACAAAAAGAAAAATACTATAGTATGAAAGACGATTTATTGTTCAACTTCAGCCCTAAATTGATTCATAAAAAGTATGACAAGGAAAAAATACAACGAGTCTATAGTTATCAAAAAAATTATGAAAAACTATATAATGAAAAAAGAAATGATATTGTTTGGGAAAATAGCTACTATGACTACGATAAAAATAAGGAAGTTGATTTTTTTGATTACAAGTTAGGTGAGAAAAAATATTTATATTTCTTGTATTATGAAATCGGTGAATATAGTTTTCATACCCCAATTTCAGAAGAAAGGGCAGAAAAAAATACTGAATTAGAAATCAAAGAAATAGATGAGAATTTTCAAACTCATGGAGCTGATATAGTAGATTTACTTTCAACTCAGTTTGTTCAAAAAGTAATAGATTTGTTAGATAGTGAAGATTATACAATTATAGAATAATTAAAAAAATCTTCTTACATATGTAGGAAGATTTTTTGGATTCATAAAACTAGTTTAAAAGACTACGCTATTTAAACTGATTTTAAGAATGAATATTGGACTATACCTATTGCGCCGAATACGGTATCGAACTATGTATCAAAAATTGTGATTATTAAATTTTTAACTTAGAAATTATAGCAAAAACTAAAAATTTATTTGGTCAACCACTGGTCAATTTCCTTAATTTCAATACTAACTAGCATGTGATAATATCTTGGTTTAATCGCTTTTTACTTATTTATTTTAACTTATTTTAACGCTAGTTTGTTGGCCGCCGGTATAGTAATAACGACAAGGTTTGTACGCCTTGTTTTTTGTTTTATCTTTATAAATTTCGGCTTTTTGTTAACTATAGTGGGTTGGAGTCAGCTAAGATTCTGAGAAGGCGATTGGTGTCTTTTTTTTGAAATTTAGAGTATAGTATGAAGGGTGTTGATATGCACAGTGGCTCTGGAGCATCGCGATCTCACATTTTTCTTTGTAGCTGCTTCCTCCAATATTGCAACGTTTGGGGATGAAAATGGACTAGAAGCAATGATGTCTCTTTTAATAGCATCTAAAACTGGTAGTAAATAATGTTTTTAAGATTTATTCTGAATATAAAATTTTTTGATAGCTATTTAATGTTACGGCACTGGTTTTGATGATATAAATTGTCGTTGAATGATGTTCTCAGCTTACTTACCAGTCTCTATTTTGGTCTTGAATATACAATATAAGTGCACAATAAAAAACTCGCTCTGTTGTAAAATGAAGTGCAACACAAAAGACATGTTCATCTGATATACTAGAGTTGCG